>NZ_QUFG01000007.1:0-191587 GCF_003478405.1 Faecalibacterium sp. AF28-13AC
ACGTAATAAAACAAAAAGAGAAAAACGAATAGAATCCATCCATTCCTTTCCGTATTTGCGCCACATGAATGAGGAGGTCTGCCCTTGAACAAAGAAAAATCTGAGAAGAAGCCTACCACACGCAAACGTGCGCCGAGAAGTCCGAAGTCCGTGCGCCTGATCGTGGAACGCCATTATATCGGCAATGTGCCGATGAATACGCTTTTTCAGCGGCTTGTGGAAGAAGAAATTCGTAAAACTGCCGAATCGTATCTCGCCGCTGGCTAATTGGACGTTTTACTGCGGAAAAGGGCTTGCATCATCACGCAGCATCCGCTACAATGTGATTGATGAGGTCTCTTTTCCATTATGGAGGTACGCATGGAAAAGGACAAAAAAGTAACTGCTTTATACTGCCGGCTGTCAAAAGATGACGGTTCAAACAGCGAAAGCCTGAGCATCCGCACTCAAAAGGCGATGCTTATGGAGTATGCCACACGCAACGGTTTCGGGAATTGCCAGTACTATGTCGATGATGGTTACAGCGGCACGAACTCTGACCGCCCTGCCTTTCAGGAACTTCTGGATGAAATCCGGGATGGAAAGGTAGCGACCGTCATTACCAAAGACCAGTCCCGACTTGGACGCAACCACATCGAAACCGGAACGTATATAATGCTTATGGAGTATGCCACACGCAACGGTTTCGGGAATTGCCAGTACTATGTTGATGATGGTTACAGCGGTACGAACTCTGACCGCCCTGCCTTTCAGGAACTTCTGGATGATATCCGGGAAGGAAAGGTGGCAACAGTCATTACCAAAGACCAGTCCCGACTTGGACGCAACCACATCGAAACCGGAACGTATATGGAAATCTTCTTTCCTGAACACGGTGTCCGCTATATTGCAATCAACGATGGTTATGATTCCAACGAGCAATCTCAGATGGATATTGCCCCGTTCCGAAACATCATCAATGAAATGTACGCCAAAGACACTTCCCGAAAGATCAAGAGTGCCCTTCGGACACGCAAGAAAAGTGGAAAGTATATCTCCAGCGGCGCACCGTTTGGCTACCAGAAAGACCCTGCCGACCACAATCACCTTGTGATCGACCCGAACACCGCCCCCGTTGTTGAGTATATCTATTCAATGGCAGAGGAAGGGCTGGGGCTTCACCGCATCGCCAAGCGGCTCCACGATGAAAAAGTCTTGAAGCCGTGTTACTACAAGAAAGAGATGTTTGGCCGCTTTATTGATGATGAAAAGATGTATGATTGGGACAGTGCCTATATCAGTCAGGTTCTGCACAGCCCAGTCTACGCCGGACACATCATCTACGAAGCCAAGCCCACCGTGTCCATGAAATCCAAAAAGCGGCGTTATATTCCGTTTGAAGAACGCGCTATCGTTCCGAATACACATGAAGCAATCATCCCACAAGACCGTTGGGAGAACGTGCAGCGAATCCTTTACAGCCGTTCCAGTAGTTTTATGTGCGATAAGACCGACTACGACAATATCTTCAAAGGCATCGTCCGCTGTGCAGACTGCGGCAGAACGATGTTAGTCAAGGTCGAGCACAGGCGCAAACGTAACAGTGTTCTGGATCAGACCTTTTATTGTTGCAGCACTTATCGGAAATATGGTGCGAAAGCCTGTGACTCGCATAATTTGGAAGCCCGTGTTCTGCATGAAGCTGTCTTTGCGGACATTCAGGCACACGCAAAGGCCGCTGTGAGCAATCGGGAAGCCCTTGTGAAGAAGATTGCAAATCAGATGCACCTCCGGGTGTCCTCTGACCGGGCGCAGCACAAACGGGATTTGAAGCAGTGTAAAGCACGAATCGCAGAAATCGAAGACCTGTATGCAAAACTTTATGAGGACGTATCAAAGGGACTTCTCCCGGAGAAACGTTTTCAAATGCTTGCAGATCGCTACGACAAAGAACAGGCTGAACTGACCGAGAAGATTGAGCAGTACGAGCGGGAAGGCCGTGCTGAACACGATCAGCTGGACAAGATTCAGGATTTTATTGATGAAGTCAGCAAGTACGCTGGCATCACCGAACTGAACTATAAGATTCTGCATCAGCTGATTGACAAGATTCTGGTATCCAAAGCGGAAAAGGTCGATGGCGAATACGTCCAGAAAATCCAGATTTTCTACCGCTTTATCGGCCCATTGGATGCCATCGAGTAACAAAGTCAGAAAAGTCACCTCCGAGAACTATCCTACAGATGCAGGGCGTGAGGGCGAACTAATCTTCCGCCTTGTCTACCAGCAAGCGGGCTGCAAAAAGCCCTTTTCCCGCCTGTGGCTGTCCAGCATGGAGGAAAACGCCATCCGAGAGGGGTTCGCCCATCTCAAACCGTCAACTGAATACGATGCGCTGTACAACGCAGCACTTTGCCGGGAACGTGCCGACTGGATGGTCGGCATCAATGCGTCCCGGCTTTTTTCATGTCTGTACGGTCAACCTTTAGCGGTCGGTCGGGTCATGACTCCGGTGCTTGCCATGACGGTGGTGCGGGAGGCTGCGATAGCCGCTTTTGTGCCGGAAAAGTTCTACACGGTGGATCTGGAACTGACCAGCGGATGCACGGCATCCAGCCGCCGCATTCCTGAAAAATCCGTTGCAGAAAACCTGCTGGAAGCCTGTCGAAGGGAGATGGTGGCAACGATCCAGCGCATCACCCGCAAGGAAAAATCCGAGAATCCGCCGCCGCTGTACGACCTGACCACCCTTCAGCGGGACGCCAACCGCCTGCTGGGGTACAGCGCACAGCAGACGCTGGACTATGTGCAGAGCCTGTATGAGAAGAAACTTACCACTTATCCCCGGACTGATAGCTGCTATATCACCGACGATGACGAGGAAATGCTGGAGGTGCTGACCGAGGAACTGGAAGGCTTTTTTGACATTACCCCAGAAGATGTGGACGAGGCTGTACCCCGGACACGGCGCACCGTCAACCGGGAAAAAGTCACCGACCACCACGCCATCCTGCCCACCCGCAGTATGCTGCAAGCCGATCTGGAAGCGCTGCCTAAAGGCGAGCAGAACGTTCTGAAGCTCATCATCGCCCGGACGCTGATGGCAGTCAGCAAGCCCTTCCGGTATCTGGAAACCCTGCTGACCACCGAATGTGCCGGGGAGGAATTTACCGCCAAGGGCAAGGAGGTTCTGGAAGAAGGCTGGAAAGCGGTGGAACGTAAGGTGCTTGCCGACATCCTGAACCGAAAACAGGAACTCACCGCCCTGCCCAATGCGGCAGAAAACGAGTGCGGCATCCTTAACGCAGAGCTGAAGGAGGGTCAAACGTCCCCGCCGAAGCACTTTACCGAGGACACCCTGCTGCACGCTATGGAGACCGCCAGTGCGGACAGTATGCCGGAGGGCGTGGAGCGTCAGGGCATCGGTACCCCGGCAACCAGAGCCGCCACCATCGAAAAACTGGTGCAGAAGGGTTTTCTGGAACGCAAGGGCACCAAGAAAAACAAGGTGCTTCTGCCCACGGACAAGGGCAAAGCCCTCATTACTGTGATGCCCGAAGAGATCCAATCCCCGGAAATGACCGCCGATTGGGAAACGAAGCTGCTGCGTATTGAGCGCAGCGAAATGGAGCCGGGTGAATTTATGACTGAGATCAATACGATGATTACCGAACTGGTAAAGAACACGGAAATGAAAAAAGGAGCGAATGCACTTATGAAAAGCAAGATTATTGGTGTCTGTCCGAACTGTGGGAAGCCTGTCGTGGAACGTGAAAAGGGCTGGTTCTGTGAGAACAGGGAGTGCCGTTTCGTTCTGTGGAAGGACAATGCGTTCTTCAAGCGTCTGGGCAAGCGGCTGGACGCTCATGTGGCGGACAAGCTGCTGCGGGATGGGCGTGTCCGCCTGAAGGACTGCAAGAGCGCCAAGGGCAAGACCTACAATGCCACCGTGCTGCTGTCCTGTGAAGCCGATGGCCGCAGCAAGTTTTCGCTGGAATTTGAAGGTGGGTGCTGATGGAGCAGATAAAAGAAGCGGTCTACCTTATCAACGATGAACGCTATCTGCATCTCAGGGAAAACGGTGCAGGGGTCGGCTTTGCCACTTATAACAAGGTAACTGGCGAGCCGCTGGAAAGTGGGCAGATCTCGGAAAAGAATCTGCCGCCAGATGGACAAAACACCATCCCTGCCGCCCGGAACTGGTATCTGTTTGAACTTTCGGACGATGACCGTAAGGCCATCCAACAGGAAAGCGTAAATATCCTCGAAAACATCCCACAGGCGGGCATCGGCAGGCGGCGCATCTGGGAGCCGGAAACGCTGCCGAAGGATATTCGTCTCATCAACAGCCACTATGACGACCTCTACCGCATTCCCGATGGCGGAGTGATTCAGGTGGATTACCCGGATGGGCGCAGTTTTACGGCACGGGTGGAACATCTGGATGATTATCACTTTGACATGGGCGGTCTGGGCAATGTGTTCCACATCTGCCAGTTTGCCGAGGTCATGGAGCGGAACCATGCAGACTTCTACCCCGAAATTCAGACACAGGACGAGCAGGCCGCATGGGAACTGGGTGGCAAAGGTTATCTTGCCATCCAGTCCTGTGAGGATGGATGGGACTACACCATTTACCACAGCGATTTTTCCGTGATGGACGGCGGGCAGTTGGATGCCCCGGAACTGACCATTCAGGAAGCCCGTGAGCAGATTCTGGAAGCACACCACATGGAAAAGGGGCGGCGGCTGTTGCAGGACTACGATGCCGTCATGGATAAGGTTGCGGAAGCCGAGGAACTGGGTGCAGACCATCGCCCTTCCACACTGGAAAAGCTGGCAGAACTGGCAAGTGATACGTCTGCGCCAAAATCCTCTGCACGTTCTGCACCGGAACTGTGAGGTGGATGATGCAGCAAAAATGGAACCAGAATTTTGACGATGAACCCATGACGGACATCCCGCAGAAGTTTCTGAACGCAGGGTGCGATGTTTATATGGTGATGCAGCTGCGGCATGACGAAAAAATCCTCGATGAAAGATTTGCTTCCATGCGGGAACTGCATCGTCGGGGCAAAACGCCAGACCCGGAGCATTACGAGGTCACCTACTATGCTGATCTGCCCGCCATGTGGCAGGATGTGCCGAACAACGAGGTTTTGGAAGAACTATTTCAGATGTTCAACCTCTCCCGTCCGCAGGATTTTGAGGGGCACAGCCTGTCGGTCAGCGATGTGATCGCACTTAAACGCAATGGCGAGGTGTCTGTGCATTATGTGGACAGCATCGGCTTCAAAGATTTACAGGGGTTTCTGGACAAGCAGCCGGAACGCCCTTCGGTGCTGATGAATCTCAAGGAAAAGTGCGATGCCCCGGAGTGTAACCCAACTGGAAGCCGGAAAGCGAGGACTGAACATGAACTTTGACCATGAAGAACTCATGCTGATGATGCTTTACAACACCGGCACCCGACTGGGGCTTATCCACGAACTGCGGCTCATGCAGTGCTACCTGATGCCGGATGAAACCGCCCTGCGGGAACTGTCCGAGGGTGTTATCGAAAAGCTGAAACTGCTGACCGATGCGGAATTTGCCGAACTGGAATTTCCACTGGATTGACTTTTGCCGCCTGCGGGCGGCGTACATAAAGTATTTTGTTCTTCCAAAAGATATGCTATAATCAAATCAGACAAAATTCCTTTCTTCAAGCGATTTCTCCGCAATTTTCCTGTGGCTCTGCTCGTATCAAAAATAAGGGACCGATTTTTAATTGTCAGAACGGAGGAACCATTATGGCAATCTTTGAAAAGACCATCCGAAACAAGAATTTTGACAAACTGCTTCGGAAGCTGGAAAATGAAATCCCGGACAGCAGTTGGTCGGCAGATTTAGAGGCAGGCAGTGATTTCAAAGAGGGCGATGCCCGGTGCAGTGTCCGTGTGTTTGAACGGTACAGCATGATGGGCGGCAACCGCCTGAGTCTGACACTGACCATGTTCCAGAATGGAGATAGCCCGATTCGGCTGTCTGCAATTACAGCGGGCGGCAGTCAAGCGGTGTTCTTCAAGGTGAACACCCTCGGAGAAGAATCTTTTCTGGACGATGTAAAGGACCTGCTGGAAGAAATTTTGGAGGAATAAGATGTTTTACGCTGGAATTGATCTGCTGTTCAGTATCCTGTTTCCCATCCTGTTCCTTGTGGTTTTGGGCATGATCCTGTGTGCCATCATCGGAAATATCAGCACATGGAATAAGAACAACCATTCACCGCGGCTGACCGTTCCGGCAACGGTGGTGGCAAAGCGCACGGAAGTTTCTCGCCACCATACGGACAATACGATGATGCATACGTTCACGACCTATTATGTGACCTTTCAGGTGGAAAGCGGCGACCGCATGGAACTTACCGTAAGTGGTTCGGACTACGGAATGCTTGTGGAGGGCGACATTGGAAAGCTGAGTTTTCAGGGCACCCGCTATCTTGGGTTTGAGCGGAACTAAGCGTTCTCCTACATTATATAGTAAGGAGTACTGTATGAACGATCTGTTTATCCAAGGGCTGACCATCGACTGGAACAGAGTTCGCCCATACAATTATGTTCGTCAGATTCCTGCCATCAGTGGAATCGACACTTTTACATTCCATAAGCCCATTACGTTCTTTGTTGGCGAAAATGGAAGTGGAAAATCTACGCTTCTGGAAGCAATCGCTGTTGCTTACGGCTTCAACGCAGAGGGTGGAACGAAGAACTATTCATTTTCCACATACAACTCCCATTCGGAACTATGTGAGGCTATGACGATTTCCAAGGGGTATCGCAGACCAAAGTTCGGGTATTTTCTCCGAGCAGAGAGTTTCTATAATGTAGCCACCAAGGAAATCGACTATTCCGATGACGATCATCCCTCCAAAGGCTATCACCAAAAATCACACGGTGAAAGTTTCCTCGCCATTGCGCAGGACTACATGGGTGCAGATGGAGTCTATATTTTTGACGAGCCGGAAGCCGCTTTATCCCCGCAGCGGCAGCTCACGTTACTGATCAACATTTATCGGTGTGCCCAAGAAGGGGCGCAATTCATTATCGTATCACATTCACCCATTCTCCTCGGAATGCCTGATGCTGAGATTTTTAGCTTCGACAATGGCACGATTCATCCTTGTCAGTATGAAGATACGGACAGCTACGTTATCACCAAAACATTTGTAAATAATCGGCAGCATTTTTTGAACCAGCTTCTGAATGAAGAAACGTAATTCCGGGAAAGGACATTCCATATGAATGATTCTACGTTGAAAGAGCTTTGGCAGCAGGTCGCTGAAAAGAAAAGCTGCGAAGCAAAGCAGAAAGAACTGACCGCCCAGAGAGATACGCTTGCTGACCGCCTGAAAATGCTGGAAAAATCCAAGCTGGCAGAGCAGGCTGATGTGGACCGTCTGGAGGGACACAGCCTTGCCGCATTTTTCTATCAGGTCATCGGAAAGATGGATGAAAAGCTGGACAAAGAACGGCAGGAAGCCTATGCAGCCCGTGTCAAGTACGATGCGGCTCTCCATGACCTTTCTTCCGTTGATGCTGATTTAGCACAAATTCAAAATAGGTTGGCACGGCTGTCCGATTGCGAAAGGCAGTATCAAGCTGCTCTTTCCGAAAAAATCAAAAGCATCAAAGCATCTGCCCACCCTGCCGCACAGCAGGTTGCGGAAAGCGAAAGCCGTATTGCCGCGCTGAAAGTCCAAAAACGGGAGCTGCTGGAAGCTATCAACGCCGGAAAGACCGCCCTGCATACGGTCAATGAAGTTCTGGAAACCCTCGACAATGCCGAGGGCTGGAGTACATGGGACGTAATGGGCGGCGGTTTGATGGCCGATCTTGCCAAGTATGAGGAACTGGACGATGCACAGGAACAAATCGAACAGCTCCAAGTGGAACTGCGGCGGTTCAAAACTGAACTTTCCGATGTTGAAATCACCGCAGACCTTCAGGTTACGGTGGACAGCTTTTTGAAATTTGCGGATTTCTTCTTTGACGGCCTCTTTGCAGACTGGGCAGTTCTGGATCACATCAATCAGGCACAGAGCAGGGTGGAAAACACCAAGGGTCAAATCAAGCGAGTCCTCGCACTTCTGAAAAAGATGCGCGAAGATATTGACGTCCAAATCGCTGACGAAAAAGAAAAACAGGAGCAGCTTGCGGTGGAAACCGAACTGTAGGTTTGGAGTGTCTGTGTATGAAACGAAAATTCCCAAAGATTTTGGATGTCGCTATTCATTCCATAAATCTTATTCTTATCAATTATGCGCTATCGAATATGATGGCTTTTTTTCGGAGCAGCCTCCTTTACATTTTGTTTTTCACCTCTGAAATGTGGGTCTTTGTCCAATACCGAAAAAATATTGAAGAATTGAGCGACAGTAAAGCTCTTGCAAATCTTCTGCTGATAATCTGTGTTGCTATCGAAATCGGGCTTTTGTATTTCTTTGGGATTGTTTCTGGCGAACTGATTCCATTTAAGATCAAGTGGTGAAATCAAATCTTTTAGTGTACTATTGATTAGGAGACGCTGATATGAAATGTCCTATTTGTGGAGAAGAAATGCTTGCGGGAGGATTGATTTCCGCTGGTATCTCAGTTGGGTGGGTTCCAAAAGACGAGTTTGATAAAAAAGGACTTAGAAGAATTTCCTATCAGGAATGGCACAGTATTGGCAATTCCAGCATTTTATTAGGACAGACAAAGATACCAAACGCTTTTCTATGCAAAAAATACAATAAAGTCATTGGCGTGTTTGATGTTCGCAAAACATTTTCTCATTATGAAGCTGTAACTTTATAGATTAAGGAGATGAATTCTCATGAGTTATGGATGGGCAACTGTTTTCACTTTAGCGGCATGGTTTGCAGGGCTTGTGATTGATGTAAATGTGCGGGTCGGCGACCTCGGTTTACGAACCGTGCTTCCCGTCATCGTGATGGGGTGCTGCGTTATGAAGTACATAAAGGACAATAGCAAATAATCTTATCTCAATACACTTTCCAGCGGGCAACCCCAAAATGGTTGCCCGCTATTTTTATACCCTAAAATCTAAAAAAGGAGGCAAAAATGCCAAGCAAAACCGAAGAATATCTCGCCCTTGCCCAGCGCACGGCCAACGGCCTGACCCGGTATTGGGAAAGCTGGACGGACTACCTGACCACCGCATCCCGGCTGTACAAGTACCCTTTTGCCGACCAGCTCATGATCTACGCCCAGCGCCCGGATGCCACCGCCTGCGCCGACTTCGACATCTGGAACAATCGGATGAACCGCTATGTGCGCCGAGGTGCCAAGGGCATCGCTCTGCTGGACGAATCCAGCGGCTTCCCCCGGCTGCACTACGTCTTTGACGTAAGCGACACCGGGGTGCGCCGCAATTCCCGTGACCCGGAGGTGTGGCAGCTCGGTCCCGATTTGGTGCAGCCGGTTTCGGAAATGTTGAGCAAGACCTACGGCATCAGCGGCGAGCGTGTCAGCCAGCAGCTTGCGGATGTTGCGGGGAAACTGGTGGCGGATTACTGGGACAACAACGGCGGGGACATTCGTGCCATCGTTGACGGTTCGCTCTTGATGGATTATGATGAAGCCGGGGTGGAGATGCAGTTCAAGTCTGCCGCCGCCATCAGCGTCACCTACACGCTGCTGGAACGCTGCGGCATTGAGCCTGCCGGGTGGTTCGACAAGGACGATTTTCAGGCAATCTACAATTTTTCCACCCCGGATAGTGTCTACGCCCTCGGCGCAGCCGTCAGCGACATGAGCCGGGAGGTGCTGCGTAACATCGAGCGCACCGTAAAAACAACCATTCGCCGCCGCAATGCAGAAAGGAGCCAATATGAATACGAACAGCAGGAACGTGACTTACTCGACCGTCGGGGACTACCAGCTCCCGAACCTAACCCTGAACCAGCCCCGGAAGCCGCTGGGCAAGTACGGCAGGCTGCGCCGGACGTACCTGATGCAGTATCGCCCGGTACTGTACAATTCGATGCTCCTGAACGGGACGCTGTACCCGCATCTGATGGAACTGGAGCAGACAGCAGAGAGCCGGATGCAGCAGACCATGGAGCAGCTTCTGAAGCAGGACCCAGCCCCGGACAAAGCGCAGAACCAACTGATGTGGGTGCAGCACATGAACAGTCTGAAAGCGCAGGCAGAGGAACTGGTGATGACGGAGCTGATCTACAGCTAAGTTTTCTGGATGCGAACATCCCCACCGAAGCCCAGCAAATTGAGAAGATCGACCAAGCGGAGAGCGAAAAAACGCCCTCCGCTTTTGTTTTGTCGCAGGCTGAAATTGAGAACGAGCTGCGGCGGCATGGTTCAGGGTTTACAGGCGGCAAACAGCGCATTATTGCGCTGTACCAGACCCAGCCTGACCGCAAACTCTGTGCCAAAGCACTGGCAAAGGAGTACGGCATCGGTGGGCACTCCCACGATTATCTGGATGGCAGTCGAGGCTTCGTCAACCACGACTGGAAGGGTCTGGAATTTGTTCATTATCCCGACCACCAGAAAATCACCCTGAAATGGGCGCAGGTGGAAAAGTATATCGACCTTATGATTCAGTCCGACCGCTATCTGACAGATGAGGAAAAGGAACAGCGTGCTACCAGACAGGAAGCATCCAACTACAATGTCGGGGATGAAGTTGTGGTAGACCTGCCCACCAGAACGATTGAAGGTACCATCGGCTATGTTGGCGAAACCGATGTGCGCATCGACACCAGTGCGCACGGGCAGTCTTGGGACAATGAGGTTATTAACAAGCAGCAGTTTGAGCAGGGGCTGCGACAGAGTGCGACTGCTCAGCGTGTGGATAAAATGCTGGCGCAGGCAGAAGCCATCGCCAAGGAATCCGAAGTGCCTGAATACGAACGTTTCTCTGTCCGAAAAGTCGTTGACGGTAAAATGCCGCTTTTTGCTATCTGGGATGATCTTTATGATGACTACTATGAAACCAATCACGCCGTTCCACAGTTTTCTAACGAGAAGCAGGCAGAATCTTATCTGGAAAATCTGAAAAAAGAAGTTGCAGACAGAGAAGCCGCCGAGTGGCTCAAAGTCGAACACGCAAAATTTTTAGCAGACAAGGACGAGCCGGAGCCGTCTGACGAAGAACTGGACGAACTGCCCATCTCTGCTGTAATGGACGGAGAGGTGCAGACCTTCCCGGATGCCGCTGCCTTGGATGAAGCCTTGAACGCTGCGCCTGCCGGGAACTTCCGCATCACAGACGACCATTTGGGCGAGGGCGGTGCAAAGCAGAAATATGCCCGGAACATCGAAGCCATCCGAACTCTGTTTCGTTTGGAGGAGGAGCACCGGGGTGCCACCGCCGAGGAACAGCAGGTGCTTTCACAGTATGTGGGCTGGGGCGGTCTGGCAGACGCTTTTGACCCCGGCAAAGATAGTTGGGCAAAGGAATACGCCGAACTGAAAGGGCTGCTCTCCGAGGACGAGTATGCCGCCGCACGTTCCAGCACCCTGAACGCCCACTACACCAGCCCCACCGTGATCCGTGGTATCTACGATGCGGTGGAGCGCATGGGTTTCCGCAGCGGTAACATTCTGGAACCTAGTATGGGCGTGGGCAACTTCTTCGGTATGCTGCCGGACACCATGCAGGACAGCCGTCTGTACGGCGTAGAGCTGGATTCCATCACCGGGCGCATCGCCAAAAAGCTGTACCCGCAGGCCGACATTACCGTGGCGGGCTTTGAGACCACAGACCGCCGTGATTTCTACGATCTGGCGGTGGGCAACGTGCCCTTCGGCAACTACAAGGTCAACGACAAGGCGTACAACAAGTTGGGATTCAGCATCCACAACTACTTTTTCGCCAAGGCCATTGACCAAGTGCGTCCGGGCGGCGTGGTGGCGTTCGTCACCAGCCGCTACACCATGGATAGCAAGGACAGCACCGCCCGCAAGCACATGGCAGAGCGTGCTGACCTGTTGGGAGCTATCCGTCTGCCGAATAATGCGTTCAAGGCAAACGCAGGCACGGATGTTGTGAGTGACATTATCTTTTTGCAGAAGCGTGACCGCCCTGCGGACATCGAACCTGCATGGGTGCAGCTTGGCAAGACCGAGGACGGCTTTGCCATCAACCAGTATTTCGTGGACCACCCGGAGATGATTCTGGGCGAACTGACCACCGAAAGCACCCAATACGGACGGGAGGAACTGACGGTTGCCCCCATCGAGGGCGCAGTGCTGGCCGACCAGCTTGCCGAAGCGGTACAGCATATTGAGGGCCAGTATGTTGAAGTCGAGGTGGAAACACCAGATGTTGCGGATGCAGAAGTCGAGCGCAAGACGCTCCCCGCTGACCCAGATGTAAAGAATTTCTCCTATGCCGTGGTGGACGGTGAGGTGTACTACCGAGAAAATTCGATTATGACGCAGGTGGAGTTGTCCGATAATGCCAAAGGCCGTGTAGCTGGTATGGTGGAGTTGCGGCAAATCGTCAACGAACTGATTGACCAGCAGTTGGACTTCCCGGACGAGGATATTAAGGCATCGCAAGCAAAATTGAACGCCGCCTACGATGCCTTTACCGCAAAATACGGGCTGATCAACGACAAGAAAAATGCCCGCCTGTTCGATGATGACAGTTCCTACTATCTGCTCTGCTCTTTGGAAAATCTCGATGAGAATAAACAGCTCAAAAGCAAGGCGGATATGTTCACCAAGCGAACGATTCGCCCGGAGCGCACCGTCACCAGCGTGGACACCCCCAGCGAAGCACTGGCAGTGTCCATTGGAGAACATGGCCGTGTTGATCTGCCCTATATGGCGGAACTTCTCGGCTCTCCCGGCGATTATGAGCGTATTACCACAGAGCTGCAAGGCGTGATTTTCAAAGACCCTTCTGCGGATGCAGATGAGCCGGAAGCAGGCTGGCAGACTGCGGACGAGTATCTTTCCGGCAATGTGCGGAATAAACTGCGCATGGCTCAGCTTGCCGCTGAAAGCCACCCGGAGTTCAAGATCAATGTGGAGGCTTTGACCAAAGCGCAGCCGAAGGACCTTGAAGCATCAGAAATCGACATCCGACTGGGTGCCACATGGCTGAATCCCGCCATTGTGCAGCAGTTTATGATGGAGACTTTTCAGCCGCCCTACCGCATCCGCTATAACAACCTGATCCAAGTCCGCTACTCTCCATTTACGTCCGAATGGCGCATCGGCAACAAATCTGCCGCCGGAATGTATGATATCATGTCCACCGAAACCTACGGCACCCACCGGGCCAACGCCTACAAGATTTTGGAGGACACCTTGAATTTGCGGGACTGCCGCATTTATGATACCATTGAGGAGGACGGTAAAGAGCGGCGTGTCCTGAACCAGAAGGAGACGATGCTTGCCCAGCAGAAGCAGCAGGCCATCAAGGATACCTTTGCAGGCTGGGTTTGGCAAGACCCGCAGCGGCGGAATCTGCTGGTGAAGCAATATAACGAGTTGTTCAATAGTACCCGGCCCCGCGAGTATGACGGAAGCCATATCCATTTTGTCGGTATGAACCCGGAGATCAATCTGCAGGAACATCAGCGCAATGCAGTTGCTCATGTGCTTTATGGTGGGAACACCCTGCTCGCCCACGAGGTGGGTGCCGGCAAAAGTTTTGAGATGGCAGCTTCGGCAATGGAATCTAAGCGTTTGGGCCTGTGTCAGAAAAGCCTGTTCGTGGTACCCAACCATCTGACCGAGCAGTGGGCCAGCGAGTTCCTGCGGCTATACCCCAATGCAAAGCTGCTCGTTACCAGCAAGAAAGACTTTGAACCCGCCAATCGAAAGCGTTTTTGCGCCCGCATCGCAACCGGCGACTACGATGCCGTCATTATCGGCCACTCGCAGTTTGAGAAAATCCCTCTTTCTGCGGAACGGCAGGCACGGATCATCGAAGATCAGATCGAGGAAATCGAAAAAGCCATTGCAGAGGCCAAAGAACAGTCCGGTGAGCATTTTACCGTGAAACAGATGGAAAAGACACGGAAAACACTGGAGGTGAAACTGAAAAAGCTACAGTCCACCGACCGCAAGGATGATGTGGTCACATTTGAACAATTAGGCGTAGATAGGTTATTTGTGGACGAGAGCCAGAACTACAAGAACCTATATCTTTACACCAAGATGCGCAATGTTGCTGGCCTTTCTACCTCCGAAGCACAGAAGTCCAGCGATATGTTCGGCAAGTGTCGTTATCTGGATGAAGTGACTGGCGGGCGCGGCGTGATTTTCGCAACGGGAACGCCCATCAGCAACTCCATGACGGAAATGTACACACTGATGCGCTATTTGCAGTACAGCACTCTCCAGCAGAAACAACTGACCCACTTTGATGCATGGGCTTCTACGTTTGGCGAGACCACCACGGCCATTGAGCTTGCGCCGGAAGGAACCGGCTACCGTGCGCGCACACGTTTTGCCAAGTTCTTTAATCTGCCGGAGCTGATGAATATGTTCAAGGAGGCAGCGGACATCAAGACTTCCGACCAGTTGCATCTGCCTGTTCCGGAAGCCAAGTTTGAAACTGTCGTGGTCAAACCCTCGGAAATCCAGCAGGACATGGTGAAATCCCTGAGCGAACGTGCTGCTGAGGTGCATAGCGGTGCGGTTGACCCCTCGGTGGACAATATGCTGAAGATCACCTCGGACGGACGTAAAACCGGCCTTGACCAGCGGCTGATGAATCCGCTCACCCCGGATGACCCGGACAGCAAGCTGAATGCCTGCGTCGACAATGTTCTGCGTATCTGGAACGAAACCAAAGAGGATAATCTGACGCAGCTGATTTTCTGCGATATGTCCACGCCCAAGGGAGACGGCTCGTTCAATGTCTACGATGATATTCGCACAAAGCTGCTTGCCGCCGGGGTGCCGGAATCGGAGGTCGAGTTCATCCACAACGCTGATACTGAAGGTAAGAAAGCGGATTTGTTCTCCAAAGTCCGCAGCGGCAAGGTGCGTGTCCTGCTGGGCAGCACTGCAAAGATGGGCGCAGGCACCAATGTCCAGACCCTGCTGGTGGCCGTGCATCATCTGGATGTAGGCTGGCGACCGTCCGATATGACCCAACGCAACGGCCGAATCATCCGTCAGGGCAACAAAAACAAACAAGTTTACGTCTATAATTACGTCACGGAGGGGACATTCGACGCCTACCTCTGGCAAACGCTGGAAAACAAGCAGAAGTTTATTTCGCAGATCATGACGAGCAAATCTCCGATGCGCTCCTGTGATGATGTGGATGAGCAGGCTCTTTCGTATGCCGAGGTCAAGGCCCTATGCGCAGGCGACCCGCGCATCCGGGAAAAGATGGATCTGGATGTGCAGGTAGCAAAGCTCAAGGTGCTGCGCTCGGATTACCAGCACCAGAAATATCGTCTGGAAGATAAGCTGCTCAAGCATTACCCGGAGGAAATTCAGAAAGCGAAGAACCGTATTGCGGCTCTGAAAAACGATGCCCAAATCGCAGACGCACACCCGCAGGATAAGGAGAACTTCTGCGGCATGACGATCAAGGGCATGGTGTTCGATGAGAAAAAAGCCGCTGGTGAGCGGCTGATGCTCGCCTGCAAGGAGATGCCGAATGCGGATATGATGCTGCTGGGCACCTATCGCGGCTTTGAGCTGAACATTCGCTTTGACAGTTTCAAGAATGAGCATCAAATCGTTCTCCGCGGCGAGCTGAGTTATCCGGTACCGCTGGGCGATGACCCTCGCGGCAACATCGTCCGTCTGGACAATGCCATCGGCAATTTTGCCGACCGCATTGCCGATGCTGATGCCGCACTGGATTCTCTGGAACAGCAGAAGCAGGCCGCAGAGGTTGAAATCGCCAAGCCGTTTGCGCAGGAGGAAGAACTGCAAACCAAATCTGCCCGCCTTGCAGAATTGGATGCGCTGTTGAACATGGAGCATCAGTCCAGCCGGACAGAACCCGAAGCGGAAGAAAAGCCGGATGCCCGCCCCTCTGTGCTGGCAGCTCTGGAAGAAAAGGCTGATAAAGTGGAGCCTGTCCGACCATTCAAATCTTACTTGGATAAGGATGGTGATGCCCGGTGACGGAGCACCGTGACCAGCAGATCCATTTTCGTGTCAGCAAAGTCGAACTGGAACGCATTCGTCAGAAGATGGAAAGTTGCGGTATTTTGAGCATTGGCTCTTATCTGCGAAAAATGGCTCTGGATGGTTACTGCCTGAATCTTGATTTACCACAGCTGCGTCGGATGGCGTACCTTCTTCAGAATTGCAGCAACAACCTGAATCAGGTGGCGAAACGGGCCAGTGAAAGCGGGCAGCTCTATGCCGCCGATTTAGAGGACTTGCGTAGTCGGTTGGATGAGCTGATAGCTATTGGCAAGCAACTTCTCGCCAAACTCACCGAACTCTAAAAAATTTCCCGCAGTAGGAGGCTGCGGGTTTACATAACGGTTGACACCCTTGCAAGGCAAGGGGCGATACCTTTATAATAGGGGCGAAAAAGAAAGGCTGGTGTTTGATATGAGGTTTTTATTCAAGATGATGCTTGCCCCGATCTCTCTGTTCGTGGCTTTTCTGGCTCTGATGGCAAAGTGGCTGCTTACTCTGTCCAGCTATGTTGTCGCGCCGTTGATGCTGTATATCTTTGGCTGCGGCATCTACACCGTCTACCGCCAGACTTGGGATCAATTTCTGATTCTGCTGGTTGCCGAATTTCTCTGCTTTGTCCTTTTTGTCGGCGCAACTGCAATGGTGGAGGGCGTTGAGAAATTCAGCGGTTGGCTCCGGGACCTGATTTGATTTTGAATCTTCTTGCCGCCTTCGGGCGGCTTTTTCATTTAGGAGGTGATCTGCTCTGGCTGCTACTCGTCTGATCGCACTGCATCAGCACAAAGGAAAATCTATCGCCGCCTGCCTGAAAGACCGCACTGATTATGCGCAGAATCCCGACAAGACTGAAAAAGGCGAACTTGTCAGCAGCTATCAATGCAGCCCGCTTACTGTGGACGAGGAGTTCATGCTCACAAAAAAGCTGTACGAGCAGGCCACCGGGCGCAGCCAAAAAAGTAACATTATCGCCTATCAGATACGGCAATCTTTCCGACCTGGTGAAATTACGGCTGAAGAAGCAAACCGCATCGGTTATGAGTTGGCCTCCCGGTTTCTGAAAGGCAAACACGCTTTTATCGTTGCAACGCATACCGATCGGGAACACATTCACAATCACATTATCTATAACTCGACCACTCTGGACGGCACAAGAAAATTCCGGGATTTTTTCTTTTCCGGTCTGGCAGTGCAGCGGTTGAGCGACCTGATTTGTCTGGAGCATCAGCTGTCAGTCATTGAAAAGAAGCCTTACCGGGAACGGCAGAAGCGCATCACTTACCCACCAAAGGAGAGCAACCGCGACCGGCTGTGCAGTGTAATCGACGAGATTTTGCAGCAGAAGCCCACCGACTACGAAGATTTTCTGCAAAAGCTGGAACAGCAGGGCTATGAAATCAAACGCGGCAAATACACTTCCGTTAAAGGCGCACGGCAGAAACGCTTTATCCGGTTAAAGACACTGGGTGCCGGGTACAGCGAGGATGAAATCAAAGCAGTCATTGCCGGAAAAGCCGAACACCGCCCACATCAGAAGCAACCTCCCAAAGAGCAGCCGTTCCAGTTGCTGGTTGACATTCAAGCAAAACTTGCCGAGGGCAAAGGTGGCGGCTACGAACGCTGGGCGAAGAAGTACAACTTGAAAGAGATGTCCAAAACGCTGATTTTTTTGCAGGAGCAGAAAATCGGCAGTGCGGATGACCTGAAAGAGCGTGCTGATGCTGCACTTTCTCGCTATCACAAACTGGGCGATTCCATCAAGGCCGCCGAGAAGCGTATGGCAGAAATCGCCGTCCTCCGGGCGCACATCGTCAACTATGCCAAGACCCGGCCTGTATACGATGCTTACCGCAAATCCGGGTACAGCTCCAAATTTTTGGAAGCGCACCGGGAAGAAGTCACGCTGCATAAGACGGCGAAAGCCGCTTTCAATGAATCCGGCCTGAAAAAGCTGCCCAAAGTGAAAGACCTGAATGCAGAGTATTCGGCTTTGCTCACCAAGAAAAAAGCACTCTACCCAGAGTACCGAAAGACACTGGATGAGATGCAGGAAATCGTAAAAGCACAGAAGAATGTGGAACTGTTCTTTGCGGAGGAAAAGGACTCCAAGCAAGTCGAGCAGATCCGATAAAACAGTCCCTGAGAACTTTGCCGCTTATCCGGCAGGGTTCTCAGGGTCTTTTTTGCTTATTGCTCAGTCTATACTTGGAACGGCTTTTCCGGCAGTTTCAATTTGTTTGGCAACCATATTTTCCAATTCCCCCGTAATCGTTGCACAATTTGCAACACGATAATTCCAGAAGTAAGAAACGCCTTCACACTCCTCAACGGACAAATCGCTGTTGACCAAAAGCAGTCGGTCGGAGGTTACTTTCAGCTTTTCGCACAGAGCAGCATATTTTCCATAATCAATGCTTCGGCTGGACGATTTGGCTTCCACCCAGAAGAATTTTCCGTTGATGGAAAACGCAACATCCAGTTCATGCGTGCTCCCTGCGGATGCCGCTTCTGAAAGAATCACATTGGAGCAAAGCGAAACTTCTGCGCCCTGCTCCTCCTGATAGCGATTCAAAATCTGCTGAACCTGATGCTCCACAAAAAGTTCCAGCCACTTCCCGCTCAGGAAATGCCGGACAGTCTCATTTTGCGCAAGCTCATAGACGATATTCTGCGGATAGATCACAATGGATGCAAAAAGTCCCATTTTATCCCACGTCTGAGCGATTTCCGAAAGTGTGGCAAACGAATTCTTGGAAGTACCCTTTGGGATACGAAACGAAAAAGAGCCGTCACTCTGCATATGTGTCCGAATAAACTGCAAGAAATCCACCACTACCGGGTCGCAAAGAGCTTCGCCTGTTTTCCATGCCATCCGCTGAACGGCAATCGGCGGAAGTTTTTTCGGTACGACCTGCTGAACGATTCTATACCCACAGCGTTCCAGATGCTCCAATGCGGTCAAAGGCTTCGGAGGGATTTTTTCTTTAACTTCGGACTTTTCTGCACCGGATGTATTCTCAGTCAGATAGTTAAACTTCCATCCGTATTCCCAAGCAGGCGAACGGGTCAACACACCAACTGCATGAAATCCGCTGTCCGGTTCCTCCATCGGAAATGTGATTTTGTTCTTTTGGATATTGATTTGGAGCGTTTTATTTTTCAGCGCTATCTGATAAGCGTCAAGAAGGAATTCCTTTCCCTTATATGTCAGCTCACTGGAACTATTTGCAGAAAGGCCAGCATTTTTTGCCAAAGAGAGAAGCAGACAGGTCGCTTTGGGCAGCTCAAGGATATGCTCCATCTGCGCAGTGTCCGGAATCACTTCCGCATTTGCGTTATCGGGCTGCGGCAATTCGTCTGCCGGAGTCTCCTTTGCTGGTGCAGAAACTTCGGGTGTCATTTTTGAAGCAGCCTCAGATTTTCCAGACTTGGGCAAAGGTTTCGGCTCCGTATAGACCTCAGCAATAAATAATTCATAGGAATCGATGCACGAAAGTTTTCCTGCCGCTGCAAGTCCCACATAAATCGCAGCCGCCCGTGAGGAATCGCCATAATACTTTTTAGAATCCGCTGCGGCAGCAATATCAGAAAAAGCATTATATCTGCTCAGCGGCTCCGCCTTTTCCGGGAACTGCTTCAACGCACGGCAGTAGAGCCACTCAAAGAACGAATCCATGTACGGCTCTGTCGGATACTCGTTTCCTTCCAGAGAGTAACGTAGCAGCTCTCCACTGGTTCGCAGCCGAGTGTCCTTATGGACTTTGGGTGGCTCACAGGTCAGAAGGTCAGCGAATGGCCCACCATGTTCAAACACTTTGGTGGCTTCAAAAACCGTGCTGATGGGTACATCCTGCGCAACAGAATCCAGATGCAGCAAAAGCCGCAGAGAAGAAACAGCTTCACCCTCCGGCTGAACGGATGCAGAGCTGACTTCCAGAATCGAAACATCAGGGTCTGTTGTATGGACGGCATCATGGACGGCACGGATATTCTGCCGCTTGCTGCCTTTTATCCATGTGAATGTCACCGGCTGTTCTCTGCAATAGGGATAGCCGGATATGGGAAAACAAATGGTTCGTGTTGCCATGAACACCTCCAACTTTTTAGGACAAACAAGTTTATGTAAATCAAGTATAGCACAATCCCGGATGTGCTGCATAGCACTATTTTCTGCTTCCGGGAATCCATCTGTGCAAAAAGTGCCGATACCACAGGCATCGGCACTCAGATTAAAAAGCATTTTTCAAAAATGTGCAGCCTGCATCCACTGGATGCAGAACACAAGGGGTTTGGGCACAGCCCAACAAGCATTTTGAATTTGATTTTTAGAAATCGGATTCAAAAATTGCAAGTTGGTACCAGCTTGCACTGCTTGCCACAACAATGCGTCCTTTTTGTCCGCAATTTGTAATTTTCAGATTGGAGAAAAACGCCATGGCAAAGACGAAGGCTGAAGAAAAAGCTCTCAACCTTGATTAGATTTTGTTTAACTGCCGGGATTATCTGCGCGCTGCGCGCAACTCCGGCTCGTTCTTTGAAAAGCGTGATATCCCCCGCAGTACAGCCCCGAAGTTCTCAAAAAGGTCATGGAACAGGTAGAGAACTTTGAGGAGAACAATTAAGCATTTTCTCGTTTTAACGTGGGATTAGATTGCTGTAGACCTTAATACAAAAAGATAGATAATGAAAATCTGGTGTCTGCTGGTACCAAAAAGCAGTTTGGCATCCTGAAAGACCTGATGAACCGCTCCGACGTGGATATCATCGTCAATGCCTGTGAAGCCCACCTCCACATTCCCATGGCCGATTTCGTAGTCTATGTAGTTGTAGCGGCTCCGGTCAAACCAGATCTGATAGGTCAGCCCGTTTTTCATTTTCTTTTTGAAGTCGCCCTTTTTCAGACGCTTCCAGCCCTTTTCCTCCAGGCCCAGGCCGTTCCACAGGTAGTCCAGAAGTTCCTGAATTATATCTGCCGGCCGTTTTTGTTCCACGGTCTCCACCCCCTGACGAATTCTCTTTAATAGTCAAGCAGGATAGGCACCTGCTGCTCCTCGGCAAACCGCATGGCCCGCCAGAACACGGAGAAGGCAAACTTGGCCAAGGATTGGGTGTCATACTGGGTGTGTTCCGGGATGTCTGCCTTGCTGTACTGTCCATCTGAGTCTACGGTTCCGTCTACCGGGTATCCCTCCGTGTCTGCCCAACCAAGGATAGTGTCCTCATCGGCCTGCCATGCCAGCTGGTTCAGCTTTTCCAGCTCCTTCCGCAGTCCGCCCAAGGTGGCGATCATCGTCTGATCATCGGTGGGCAGAGGGCCTTGGAATAGAAAGCTGTCGGTGAGGGGAAGCCACCAAGTCGCGCCCCGAAGCAGGGACCACACCCGCTCCTCGTCCGATGCAAGGCGGGCAATCAGGGGATGCTCCCCGAAGTCCCAGTCCTTCTCCACGGTGAGAGGCACCGGTTCCTCGTATGTATGACAGGCGGCCACCAGCAGCATAGCGCCAAAGGCATCCCAATCCGGCTTATCGGTGTAATAGGGCCGCTCGTTGTCCTCCGGCCATGGAGTGTAGTGCGGCTGGTTCGGCTGGGAAATGGCGGCTAAGATCTGATCCCGCCAGTCCTCCACTGCCGCCTGGATCTCAGCCGGGGACAGCTCCTCCTCGTTGTCGGCGGGTTCTCCATCCGGGGTGATCCGGTTAAAGGTGTATCCGTTTTCCTCCGCCCACTGCTGAACAACAGTTTTCCAGTTGTGAGAATAGTACCGGGTCAGCGGCCCGGCGTAAATATCAAGTCCCATAGCAATGTCTCCTTTTCTGTTATGCAGTCATTCTTTTGCTGGAGCGAACATCTGGTCAATCTTCTCCAGATCGTATTCCAAAATCCAGTCATGAAATTGATGATAGAGAGGCAATAGCAGCTTCTGTGAGCCGCCCAGCACATCCAGCCCACGGTCATCGTACAAATGGTAGAGGAACGGCCCCGGCCCAGCCAGATAGACGCTGGACACAAAGCCGTTCCAGCCGCCGATGTCCCCCAGAATGATTTCCCGAAGAAGCAGCTCTGGTTGAAAGCTGATCTTGCTGAGATCCCAGTAAAACTGCACTTGTGCATGGGTATCCCCATCTTCATCCTGCTCTGTGGCCGAAAGTTGTTCATCGGGAACTGGGAGGCCCACTCGCTGCCGGATAACGGTCAGCAGGGACTCGGCGGGTTCTTCATCGGGATACCCGTCGATCCGCAGAAGGTCCGGCACCGCCGGAAGTGCCCGATAGATCGCGGCGGCTCGGTCCAGCGCCCCCTGAACATAAGCGGGGTTGGTTTTCAGCTTCGCCGCACGCCTATCCAGATAGATTGGTTCCTCCCCGCCGATCTTAAAACGAATGCCCACCGGTGCATGGTAGAACAGAGGGTGTTCCAGCCCAGCCATGCCCAGATCATGTAAAATGTGTTCAAACCGCTTTGCCAGCATGGTATCCCTCCGTTCTCATGTCATTTCATACAGCAGAGCAGCATCGCCCTGCACCAGTTCCAGATGGGAGCGCAGCGTATTAAGCCCGCTTTGCACCGCCTCGGTGGGCAGATCCCAGTCCGGGGCAATTTCAGCGGCCAGCTCCGGGAGATCCTGCTCCCGCAGAGCTGCCAGCAGTTGAGACGCCAGCTCTCCCTCCAGCAGAGCGCAGTCCAGGGTGTCTTCCGTCTGGGGAGCAGGAAAACGGACATCCAGATCCAGTTCGCTCTCACACCAGTCCCAGATGGCCATATAGACCGCGCCGGAGCAGTCACCGTCGGACAACTCCTGCCGCTGGTTATTTTTTATCAGATAAAAGGACGCGATCTGTGACATGGTGGTTCCTCCTAAATGTTATTCGCTTCCATCAGCCCTTCGGCCTGCAACCGGATCACATAGAAAGCCCGCACCCAGTCCAGTTCCTGCTCCATGGAGTCCTCCAAAGCCAGCAGGCGGCGCTTGCCAAGCCTGCGATCCAGAAGGGCAAAGATACGGACAAGGGGATTCTCGCTGACAAGGCTTTTCTCGATGCTCTGGTTGTCAAAGATCCCAAACGCCTCATAGAACACCTTTTGGTCAAAGGTGCCCTGCTCCAGCGCATAGGCATGAGCCTGATTGATGGCCTCTTTTGCGGAGTCGTGATCTTTCAGCGTGGTGGAGCGCAAGTGATGAAATTTCGTCCACACATTTTCAAAATAGGTGTAGTAGTTGCTCCGCAGCACTTCCACGCCGTCCACACGAATGGCGGCCCGGCCCTCATGGTCGGCGCTTTTGCTGTAACTGGTGGCAAAATACTGGATGTGGCCCCGGAGTGCCGGGCACAGGTAGTCATTCTCCAATTTGTTCCGGATTCCACTCCAAGTGGATACTCTACTGTTTGACATAGGTGTTGTTTCCTTTCTGCTGATTCCTACTGCTTTTGGAGATACTCCCGGAAGCATTCGATGAACTCCCGATTCCGCTTAGGGACATCGAACCCCTTCCGATGGGGGAAGAACCCCTCCTGTTCCACATCGTCCAGCAGCTTGGGCAGATTGGAAAACCGGGCAAAGAATGGTAGTGCATAGTCCTGGATCTGCCCGGAAATTTCCTGGATAGAGCGTTCCCGCTCCAGCAGAGTAGATACCTCATAGCGGGGGAAGTCATCATACCGGTGGGTCAGCCGGGCGATGGAGGTACCCACGATACCATCATAGGTTTCCTCCGTCCCTTCCTGCTCACTGCGCCACTGGGCAATCACCGGGGAACTCACATCGAAGAAGGCAGTAAAAGTGGTGGAGCCAAAGCGGATGGAGGGGGAAAAGTAAAAGGAGAACACAAAGATGCCGTCTTTTTTGTAGATGTCATTTTTGCTCTTGCGGTATTTGTAGCCCAGCGGGTTCAAAGGCTCCGCGATCCGCTCACAGGTATAGACGAAGATCTCACGGGGCTTGGTTCCCTTGGGAAAATCCTTCTTCTCCATGTTGCCACCTCAATCAAAATCCATCCAGACCAGGTGTTTTCCGCAGTGGAGGCACTGGAACAGATAGCATTGCAGATGCCCGCCATTGACGGATTCCCGGATCATTCCCTTCTGCTCCTCGTCCCACATGGGGTCGTCCAGCACCTCCTCCAGCACACCCAGTGCCCGCAGTTCTCTGGCGCCCACATAGCCCCAAAAGGCGCAGTAATCGCCACAGTGGGCCCGCCAGTATTCCTGCTGCCAGCCGGAGTAGCCGGGAGTACGGTGGATCAGCTCGTCCAGCTTCTCCGGATCGTCTACGCCATCGTCCACAGAGAAATCATCTTGAAAGCTGCCGTCATATTTCCGGGCCGCCTCGCCGCTGGCGATACACGCCGGGCACAGATATGCAATATCCTCCACGGAAAAGAACGGATTGGTATAGAAAATATGGGTCGTCTTGCCACAGCAGTCGCAGACAACGCCGTCTGCGGATTCCTCAAAAGCCCCAGTTTCCAGAGGGTTTGGGTGATACCGGAAGGCGGGCAGGCCCAGCTGGGCCTGCCGTTCCTTTTCTTTCTGCTTTTCCTCCGGCGTTTTGGGCTTGGGGAGGGCATAATGATTGCCCCAGTTTTCCGCATAGTCCTTCAGCGTGCCCAGCCGCTTGAGGGTCTTTTTATCGGAACGATTTCCAATTTGGCAAAGCAGCTCGTAGGCGTCCTTCTTAAAGTCCAGCAGGTCATATACATCCACCAGCACTTCTTTGGCCTGCTGATCCTCACTCTGCTCAAGTTCTTCCTTGAAGGTATATAGAGCGCGGACACTGTCCGGACCTTCATTGGTCGCAACAAACTGTTTTTTTAGTTCGATATAGGTTTTCTGATATTCTGTCATTGGTCGCACCTCCCATCAATCCCACCAGAAATACCAGACGGTGGACTGCCACAGGACATCTGCCAAGGAGCCAATGCTTCCATCCTCATTCTGATCCAGATCTGGGCAGAAACCATATTGCTCCACAGCCACCTCCATAGCTCTTTCCTTGGAGATCGGAGTTGGAAGTTCAAACTCCAATTCATCGTGGCTCATGGCGGCAGGGATGGCACCATGTTGCTCGAACCAGTATTTCGCCACTGCCATCAGGTCCGGTGTGTCGGGACACTCATTCCAATTTCCAAAGGGCAGGTAGGCGAAGATCTCCCAGGGGTCCTTTACCGGAATTTTAGCCAGAATGAGCGGATATGTCATTCCGGTATCATCGTTCCAATAGTTTGCGAAGCGGTCGTTGGGTTCTCCGCCCTCCATCTCGCCCAGGACTTCCTCCTCCCAGTCCAGATCATCGTCCTCGGCTTCTTCCTTGCGCTGGCCGGTCAATTCCTCCAAAACCGCCTTTCCGTCCTTGATGGGAGCGGAGAGCATCTTCTTCCGGTACTCCTCTACCGTTTTGAGGTCAAATTCATAGCAGTCCGCATCATGCTCCGGGTCGGCGTTCATTACCAGACATTCCAACAGCGTTTCATCATCCGCCTGGATAAGTACGGGAACAAAGCCCTCCCGTACCCCCAGCCGCTGGGCGTAGCTGTATGCCGACATGATGGGGTCATCATCTGCCATGGATGGGAAATAGGTACACTCGCAGTCCAGATACTCCATGATGGCCTGAGCAACCTCGGAAGGCTCCAGCGTGTCCTCGTCGAAGTCCTGTCCCTGCCAGTTTTCAAAGCGTTCCTCAATCACTTGAGCCATGGTCTGATAGTATTTCTCATCAAATGGGATGAATAAGTATGCCTCCTGTTGAAATTCATTGGAGTGGTATCGGGACGGACCAAAATATTTCAGGGCATAGTCATCAATGTCGGCAGGATAGTAGGGGCTGTCGCCCTCTCCGTAGTAATAGCCTGCAAAGGCACGGCCTTGCTGATTGAACAGCACAGAGAACAGACAGCCGTCCAGCTCATCCCGGATAAACTCCCTCAGATCCACATTGGCAGGATCAGCTTTGACCTGTTTGGTCACTTCGCTGTATTCTTTCAAGAAGTCCTCGCCCATCAGGTCGTTCTCCATACACCAGCGCAGGTAGATGGCCATGTGGTTATAAGCATTGATGGGGTCAATAGGCAGTTCCTTCTCCTCAATGCTCTCGATATGATAGGAAGCATCGTCCATCTCACCGTCAAAATCATCATTGGAAAGGGTGCCACGGGTGATAGCATCCTGACGATCAGGCTCCACCACAAAGCTGATGCCGTTCATTTTGCCCAGCAGGGCGTCCGCGTCATGGGCCAGCTTATATTCCAATTCATCCCGGTAGAGAGGAATCACCTGATAGAAGTTGACCTCCTCGCCGCCCGGCAGAGTGCAGACCTCGCTGCCATCTTCGGTATCCTGGGGACCAGTCAGAATGGCGGCGCACAGCTTTGTGTCCTTTGCAAAATCCTCCTCATTGTCCATGGTATGGCCGAAGCCCAGCCAGGTATCGCTGGCAATGGGAAGGCGGGCCAAGGATTTCAGCAGGCGGATGGGCCAGTACCACTTTTCGTCTTTCATGGACTCCTGATCCAGCTTCCAGTCCGCAGGCAGGGCAATGGCCAGCTCCGCCCGCTCCAGCTTATATTCCGCCAGTTCCTCCGGCACATTCATCCGGTGAGCGCCCATGCCCATGGTGACCAGGGTGCAGTAGTCCCGCTCCTCAGAGGGCGGCACCACGCAGATGTCCACATGGATGTCGGGAGAAACCAGCTCATGGAACACATTCTCGAACTTGCCGAAATACTGCTCAATGTGCCCCTCGACGGCTTCCATCTCCTCCTCGGTGTAGACTTCGGGATTACTGAATTCTTCCTCATCCTGCGTGTCATCATTGTCTGAGTGGTCGCAGCTGTCATCCTCCGGATCTCCCTTTATAGGCTCGTAACCGATCTTCAGGGTCATCTGTTCCTCCGGCAGGGAGACGCCGGGGCTGCGGGTGATGGTGTGCTTATCGTCCGCAGAAAAACCGATGGTCTCGCCGTCTTGCAGTGTCACATCACACGCCAGCACATAGGAGGCAAGGCTGGCCAAAAAGTCCCGCAGTTCCTCCGGCTCAGCGTCGGTGTTCAACACCTCCATTTCCTCCTTGCCAAACACATCCATGCCGTAGGTGTAGCCGTTTAGGCCCCCCTCGCTCCGGTACAGGCCGAACCAAACCCAGTTGAAGATGGGCAGTTCGTCCTCTTTGAGCATATCGGCAAGGCCCTCATAGAAACGAGGCTCAAATACCACGCCGCTGGTGTAGACACCGGTGGCATATTTCTGCTTGCAGCACACTGCCATCGCCTTAGTGAACAGCTTACCCCGTTCCAGCAGTTTTTCCTCCTCGCCCAACACAGCCACCATGATATGGGCCTTGTGCGCTTTGGCCACCTCTACGGCCTCTGGCCACATATAGTTGTTTTCGGCGTTGATCTCTGCTTCATTGTCCGGGATGTGACCGTGGAATAGTGTCACGATCAGCATCATATTGCCGACCCGCATTACCACAGCGTCATCGCTGTTCTCAACATCTTCGTCGCCCTCATCCGGCTCCTCATCTACGATACCCCATTCTTCCCGCAGATCTCGAATCAACTGCTCCTTGTCCCACTCTGCTTTGGAGAGGAGCACAGATCCGGCAAAGGAACCCTTATGGTCGGTTTCCTCCTCGTCGGCGTCATCCTCAAGACCCTCTGCATCTTCATCCGGATCATAGAGGGATTCATGCTCCAGTCCGCGGATAAATTCCTCAAAGCTATCTGCCAGATGGGTAATTTTATAGTCATTTTCCTGATCCACATGGACTACCGCAGGCTCTCCCTGGGGACCGCAAGCCCGGTAGTCCAGGAAAATCATATCGTGTCCGGCGCTTGGACAGTCGCAGATGGCCACACCGATGGCAGGATACTCCCACTCATCGATCATAAACTGGCTGCCCAGCTCTCCACAGAGGGAGCAGCTCTTTTCCCGTCCGATTCCGAAAATGCCGGTGATGGCCACATGATCATCTGACCAACAGGTAGGCTCATCGCAGGGATAGCAGGTGTTCACCGGAATGCCGCCGTTGTGCTGCTTCATCAGCCAGATGTAGGCGGCGGGCAGCTTGTAGCCCAGTTCCTCCTCCACGCTGGCAATCAGCTCATCGGAAGGCGGATCACTGACATATTCTTTCAGTGCATACCAATTATCATCCCAGAAGTTGGTGAGGTCGAAGCCCTCAAATGGGGTATCACCGGGCACGAATTTGGCCTTCTTCTTCCGGCTGCGCTGGCGTTTCCGGATCTCCGCCTTACACTCCCGAATTACCGCCGGAGCATTTTCATCCTCCGGGTCCAGCTCCGCCCACCGCTCGGCGTAGGGAATGGCCTTTTCCTCCTGGCCGTAGAGATACTGATAGCCATAGGCCATCCGCATATTCCACTGGGCCTTGTTCTGGCCTTCCTCCCGGACGGACTCCAGCACCTCAATGGCCCTCAGAAGGGCTTTGTCTCCCTTGGATTTCAAAGTACCTTCGTCATGGTCCCCGATGATGGCGTAGTTCTCCAGTGCACGGGCCAGGGCGTAGGCGGTGCGGTAGTTCCTCCAGTTCTCCGGGATGGCATTCAGTGCCTGGATACAGCGGGTGTACTCATCCTCGTCGTTCCACTGCTCCAGCTGAGCGAAGAATGCTTCGGCGTTCTGTTGGGTGTAAGGAATATAGTCCATGCCCGTCAGCGTTTCGTCCAACTCGTCATCCTGATTCTCAGTTTCTGTCCCATCATCTTGTTGCTTTAGGGATACAGAACCGGCTTCACGGCGGAAGGTGTGGAAGATGGCCCATGGGATGTCCGTGCCTTCAAAGAACTCTTTCGCCATGTTCAGCGCCTCTTGGATGTCCCAGGCGATGAAGTCCACATAGCCACAGTAGAGGCCGGTAGCCCCGCCGGTGAGAGTGAGCACTTCCGAACCATCCCCGCCGGTGAGCACTTCCTCCAGTTTGTCCCGGAAGTCGAAAATTTTCTGACTGCCTTCCTCCTCCCGCAGGGTATCCAGGGGATAGCAGAAGAAGCCCGCCACCGCGCCGTCGGCATGGGGATCGTCCATAAAATCATTGTCGGCATTCAGATAGCCGTTGATGAGCGGCACACAGCAGGTGGAACCGGCCATTACATCCAGCCGCCAATCGGCGTCCGGGTCCTGTTTGGGTTCCATTTTGTAACCAAGGTAGCTCTCCAGATAGGCTTCCGGGTCGGTGGAGAGCTCCAGGCCCTGCTCCCGCAGTTTGTCGGGCAGCTGGGACAGGAGGAAGGACGGCTCTGCCTTGGGTTCCTCCAGCACATCAAAGCTGTCTATGTATCTCATGTGGGAGATCTCGCCCAGCACTTGGTCGGTGAGGGTAGTGAGCATCCACCAGGCCCGGCCTTCTTCCTCCCGGAGCATAGGCAGCAGCTTTTCGCAGTAGGCGGAGATGGCGAAGCTGTTTTCACCCTGCTCCTCCAGCCAGATCTGCACATCCTCCCCGGAGATGTCCCAGCCATCCTCAGTACGCAGGCCGATGTTCTGGAGAGGCTGACGGCCCACAAGGATATTCCAGTGCTCCAGCACCTCCTTGGGGGCGTGCTTCTGGAAGTAGACCAGCTCAAACAGTTTGACCTTATCCCCCTCCGGGGTGAGGATCAGCTCATGCTTTTCGCCGTTGAAGCCCATCTCGAAGGAAATCTCGTCAAAAACCAAATTCAGGGTTTCCTCCATTTGGGCCACGATCTCCGCACCGCGGGTGTGATCTTTGTCCTCGTCCATCATCTGGCGCAGCTCTGCTTCCATCTCGGCAAAGGTTTCCCACCAGTTCTCTGTCCGTTCCCGGAAGCACTCCCAGAACTGCGGCAGAGAAATACCCTTTTTGCACGAGTCAATTAGTTCCTCCATGTCCTGTCGGGTGTTGAGCTTAGGATCATCACCTGGATGCAGTTCCAGAGCTTTTTCAAAATGCCGCAGAGCGCGGCCCTCCTGATCCAGATAATAATAGGCATACCCCATACGGAAATTCCAGGAATAAGTATCTCCCAGTTCCTCCTCATGGGACTGCATCAGTTCCAGTGCCTGGTGAAGCAGCTTCCTTCCCTCCGGCTCGCTGGAGTCCGCCAGATTGTTGTAGGCGCGGGCCAGCTCCATATCCATTTCCGGGGTACGCTCCTCGGCAGAGATTGCCTCCAGTGCGTCAACGATTTTCTGGTGTTTGTCCTCCTCATGCCACTTCTGGCACTGCTTCAAAATATCCATATCAGGGTCCTCCTCGTCCTCATCTGGTTTCCAGTCTTTGATCTGCTGGAACACGCCATTTTCATCCCGCTCAAAGGCGCAGGGAGCGGGGGTGTTCAGCAAAGGGATGATGTCGGGATCGTCATTGCAGATCGTGTTCAGCTTGTAGATCCCGGCGTTGTTAGGGTCGTCCATGTACTCGTCGCTCTCATCACCGGCGGTAAAGCGCCAGCCGCTGTCCCAGCCGCCGTCCGGCTCCTCCCTGTAGCAGTAGCCCACCTTGCGGCCCTCTACTGTGATGCGGTTGGTGGCGATGCAGCCATCGGCACCCTTCCAGTCAGGGAGCAGAGATTTCACATCCTCCGCTTTCACATGGTAGTCCCGGTTGCGGCCAGCGGCCTCGTACAGTTCCTTCCGCAGCGCCTCCACATCCCGAGCCATCTCCTGGATCTCCTCGTTGTCCATCATCTCACTGAGGTCATATTCCAGCGGATTCTGGGCAAAATCCGCCAGGGACTTGTTCATGGCGTCGTGTTCCTCTGGCGTGGCGGTGATGCGAATGCGGCGGGCAGGGGTGTTGTACTCGTCCAGATCCTGAAGGTTTACACTGCCGCTGACGCTGCACTCCAGCAGGATGGCGGCCAGATCAGTGACCACATCAATGGCGAAGTGGAAGTCCATCTCCACGCCATCGGAGTGTGTAAACTCCAGATACTCCACGGTCTGGCGGAAGTCCCAGTTTTGTTTGTCCAGCCCAATCTTGGCAAATATCTCGCTGAGGGGGATCTCCTCTTTCTTCTGGTCTTCCAAAAATGCCACAAGGTTCAGACTGTCATCGGAACCGCCAATAAAGTTGCCCCAGTATTTTTTGATATACATTTGTCGTGCCTCCTGTTCTGAATCCAGTCGATCAATGAGCTGATTCAAGTGTTCCAACCACGCAGGAGCGATCTCACCGCTGTCCTCGTTCTTCCAAAGATCCACAATCTCACGGATGCCGTCCTCGTCCGGCACCTCGTTTTTGATGTCGGTGAGCTGCCGCAGCAGGAAAGCAAGGGCTTCTTTGGATGCTGTGAAACCGGTGACTTTATCCCATATAGCTTCTTCATGATCGTAGTCCAGTTTGCTGTTATCCTTCCATTGGAAATACAGCTCCGCCAGAGCCATCGCAGTATTGTCAAAGAGGAAGTCGATTTGTGAGAAGTCAGATCCCAGCATGACTTCCTCTTTCATCAGTTCGATCATCTCGCCCAGATCCATTACCGGATGCTCCGGTACATATTCATTTTTGAGGATGTCCAGTACATCCAGCCCTTCGTCACGCTCTAATGCTTTTATGCCCCATGCTCCCATGTCGGCACCTCTCTTTCTTTATTTCGTATCAAGCTTCTATTGTCAATCATGGTTCTCCACCCGGATAATGGGCCGGTAGAAGTCATAATCTCCGTTTAGTTCCTTGTCCTCCTGCACTTCCGGCTTACAGTGGGGCGAACAGGGTAGGAAACCGAGAAATGGGCCCAGCCCGCCGCAGATATTGCACCCGCCGTCACCGCCGCAGGTGGTAAGTCTATCAGCCTGCACCACTTCCCGCATATAGGGATCGTAGGCGATGGACAGGCCGAAGAAGTTGGGTTCCTCCATATCATAGGGTCGGTTCTCATCCTCATCCATGTCCTCAAACCAGCGCAGACGCATGGAGTAGTCTAACCCATCTCCCCATGGGAACAGGGTCCGACATCCGCCGCCGCACAGGTAGGCCCACTCGTCCGCTGTGGGCAGCGAAAGTCCCTGCTTTTCCAGCCCGGCAAGAAGCGCATCGTAGTCTGTGCAGTGATAAATCCAGGTCTGAAATCCATCTTCTGTCCGTTCTATGCGGGCCGACTGATGCAAGGTAAGACTGCTGCTGTCACTCCAAGCAAAATCACGGAATTCCTTCAGCCAGTCAGGGTGGGCAGTCAGCCTAGGATCGTCCATCTTGACCGGCTCCCAGCACAGTTCCTCCAGCTCCCGGCCCACCAGCATGGGGCCAATGACCGCCTGCCGAACGGGAGCCATGCTTTCCCGGATCATCTCCTCCGGGTTCTGCGGTTCCATTTCCCATTCCCGGAACAGATACTCCAATTCCTCCCGGCTCTCCTGATTCAGTCCCACGGCAAACTGCTCCCAGCCCAGGGTGACGGTATCGCCGGGAACAAAGACAAACTTCCGGCCATCTTTTTCGAATATGCCGGTGGTGCTGCTCTGGCCCCAGCGGTCAAAAGTATGTAGATCAAGAAAGGTCATATTATAACGAGCAGCCAGGCTTTCCATCAGTGTCTGCTTCTCGGTGGTGTCCATTTGATTGAATTGGGGACGGGACAGTTTTTCGTTCATAGCAAGTCCTCCTACAGCCTATCCAGATTCTCCTGCAAATCGCCCTGCATCAAGTGCTGGGCAATGGCTTGGTTCAGTGCCTTATGGGGGTGATAGGCTGCCTGCTCTACATCGTGCAGGCACTCCTCCATCAATGCCTCCGGAGAAATGCCTTCCCGTTTGCCATAAAGATGGCCGAAGGCATAGCACACGGACTTGAGAAAGCCGAAAATATAGTCGTGATTTCCACGCATACTGGGCAGGTCGTTGAACGAGCCCATACCTCCGTATGCCCGAAGATGGTGGGCAACCTCCCGCTGCTGGTTCCAGTCCTGAATGTCCCGCTCCAGCCAGCCGATCCAGTTTTTGAATTCCGGGTGGTCTGTCTGTAAAATCGACCGCAGACAGATCAGAGCCTCAGTATAAATATCTGTCTGTTTCATCAGATTCCTCCCAACTATTTTCCGAAATGCTCCAGATACAACTCCCGCACGGAATAGGGGCCTACAAGGTCCGTTTCCTGCCGGCCATCCCAGGAATACACATGAATTTTGCCCTCGTCCCCAATGTACTGCTGCTCCTCAAAGGCTGCTGGAAAGGGAAAGCTCTCTACCATGCTCCAGTCGATCCTGGGTTTCAGCTCATCAAACTCCTCGCGCTTGAGCCTTTTGAAGTTAAACACCAGTGCAGCACCAATCCCATCGAACAGCAAGTCTGCGTATTCTCTGGGGGTGATGCTCTCGCTTACATTGGCAGCGTCAACATTGACATCCAGAACTTTGTTGCCGCAGTTTGTCCAGATTTTATCAGGAGAGAACCAAGTGGTGCGATACTCAGTGTCTGCAAAATTCTCACGGGGATACCATCCGTTTGCGCTGTCCGGCTTGACGCCTTCCAGAAGCGGCCCATTATACGGGGAAAGCGGATAATATCGGTGCCGCACCGGATCAAATCGGTGAAAAGAAATTTTCAGCAGATACCTATGCTTTTCGCTGCGCATGAGCTTATGGGGCTTCACGATATGTTCTTCGATCAAACTCCAAATGTACTCATCCACACGGATGGATACACGAGGGCGACTGAATAATGTGATTTTGTAGTGATCCTCTCTGTCCATTCTCTCCGTATTGAACCAAATACGATGAATTTTAACCATAGTTATCCCCTCGCATGATTTCTGCAAACGACACTTCTGTTTCAGCCTAAAAAAGCAGTTCACCGAAAAACAGCCTGAGAGTCACGGCAGATAATGTTTCAAGCTGTGGCTTGCTGAGAGGAGTGTAGTGAAGGACAATTTCTCCATACAACTCCGTGTTGATGTGGTGTTCTTCCAGATACCGCAGAACCTTTCGGTTGTTCCGCATGATATTTAGACGAAACCTGGTATTATCAAGGGCATATTCAAAACAGTCCGGGTCAATCAACTGACCATTGGCTGGATCATTCATTTCCAAGCGGAGTGCTTCCGCGCCGGTCTTGCGGGAGAGTGTAAAGTAACCATCCTCCAGTTCAAAGGACAGGCAGGACAGCCCTTCATCATTGTCCAGCTCCCAAGTCATTCTTTTTGCAAATAATTCCATTGGCTTACCTCATATCAACGCTATCATACTCAGCCCTCATAACTACTCCAAGGTCATTTCACAAAGAACCAGCTTGTCTTTCTCATCGCTGAGAAATGCCCGATTTCCCCATACATCCAGCACATGGAAGGAAGCGTATCCACGGGGCATGGCAAGGTCGATCAGCACCAAATCCGAAAGGCACAGCACCTTTTGTTTACCCTTCCAGTCATCATTCTTAAAAATGGGAGATAGGATCAGGCAAGTCCTGTCACCGGAGAATTTTCCGCGCATCCCATGTTTTCCGGGCAGGCGGCTTAAATTATCTTTACCCCACAGTTTCTTTTTGAATAGTCCGTTTTCCTCCAGTTCCAGATACCAATAGTAGCCCATGAGAGAAAGACCCGCCGGATTGATAGTGCTGCTTTCCAAAAAGGCATAAAACTGTCCATTCTGTTCCAGTATGGAGCCAATCATAGGATAGTTGTAGTGAAAGTCTGCCTGGGCAAAATTGCCGCCAGCTCGCTCTACCGCCGCCAAATGGGTCTGTCGGGTTCCTGCTTTGCTGTATACACAAGAGCCGCTTTCTGCCCAGTGTGCAGTTATGGCTTCAAAGTCTACCGTCAGGCTGGTAAAACTGTTGGTCGCATCAGCGGAGTTGTCCACTCGGCACACAATAGGGAAAACGCTATGGCTTCCGGTGACTGCCACCGGCTTGGGAATACCCTGGGCACACCAGTTATCCATGGGGATCGGAATCCACTCTCCATCCATCTGCGGCATCCACCAAAGGGATTTACTGGCTGGGCAAACCAACAGTATTCCTCTGTCGCATGAGAGCAAGACAGGAACTTCCCAAACATCTTGCTGCTCTTTCGGCTCTGGGCTGGGAATCCACCTGGAAACTTCGCCTTTGACCCACAAAACGCCGCTGCACTTTTGCAAGAGATGATAGGTCCAAAACACAATTTCATCCTCGCTGCGGGCTACCATACCCTTGCATCCAGTCGGGCTGTATTTGAAGGAAGTTCCCGTCAGTTCAAATTCCTCGAACTCCCAGTTCTTTATCACTTTTAGTTTCTCTTTCATACTTTCACCTCACAGCAAGTCTACCTTGATACTGCACCGTTCCAGAACCGGCAGCACCTGTTCTGGCTTGGAGGACATGAGAGTAATATGTTTGAGATTGGGGAACTGGCGCAGTTCCGCCTCAGTAACGGTATTAAGATCAAAGGCTCCATCCTCGCCATCCCAGAACGGACAGAGCTGGGTATAAATCTCGCTGCCGCCATCCATCTCGATTTCTGTGACCTCCGGTGCCAGCCGCTCCGGGACAGGGTATTTCTCCAGCCACTTCCGAATCTCTGGGATGGGTTCATACCCTTCCGTGTCAATGTCGATTTTGCGTCGGCTATACTCTCTGGCAAACTCATGGGCATCCAGTTTAGGAGCCAGTAAGCCTTTCTCGTACATCAGGACTTCCATGACCGCCAGCTTGAAGTTGAAGCTGGTAAAGGTGAGCACTGGTTCAGTCGGCTTGGATAACTTGTATTTCTGTGCTTTCGCCGCCTTTTGCTCTGGCTCTTTCCAGCTGATCTGCACCATGGCGGAGAGGGCCTCCAGCTTTGCTTTCTGCGCTGACTGCTCCTCTGAAACAGGACCCGGCAAGCGGGTATAGACGGTAAAGCCGCCTAATTTGAGGGTATGGGCAAATCCGGCGAAATCCTTCCAGCTGGCCTCTCGGTAGTCCTTGGACCCGATCCAAACCGCTCCGTCAAATGTCTGCCGGACCGCATACTCTCCCTGTGCCGCTACCCGGACACCAATGGCTTTGATGGTCTGCTCATCTTCGTCCAACCAGCCCTGTAGTCCAAGCTCGTCCCACAAAGCAAGTGCCTGGGTATAGGGACTCTCTCGGCCAGTCATGGGGCTTTTCCGTGTTCCATTTTGCAGGACAATGTGGGCAGGCCCCAACTTTTCCGCCAGCTGCGACAGGGTAAACGGCGGCGTAAATACCGACCCCAGGATGGTCAGGCTGTCTTTTTTGAGAATGATTTTTCGCTCTGTGGCCTTGGGCGGTAGGAAGATGGGCAGATTTGGGTATACTTCTTTGTACTCCCGCCATTCCAGCTTTTTGGGCTTGTTTGCCGTCCGAAGGAAGCCCCAGAAGTCGATGGGATAACGGAACACCGGCCCAACCCTGTCCCGCCGGGTAACGATGACCACCGTGCCATCGGTGAGTATTCCAATGTGCTGCATTTTCTCCCCGCCGAACATTCCCGGACGGATACGCAGCACTTCACAGGTGTTCCTATTGATGAGCTGAGCAAAGTCATCGGAGAGGATTTCGCCGTTTCCCTGCACCAGCAGCCAGTCCCCGGTAAACCAGCGAAGTTTCAGCCCCTCGCCCATTCCGGGCAGGGGGGCGATGCGGCACCGCCCGGTGTCCATGTCCAGTTCCAGCAGGCATTCTTCCATCCGCCCCTTGCCACTGACTGCGTGGATCATGGTAATGCGGCCTGTGCCGGGAACGGGAACGGCCTCGGAGAGATGGTCGTATCCGTCCAGAGAGAAGGTGTGTTTTGTTACCTTGCCGTTTTCCCAGCGGTAAATCTGCCCCTTGTACCACTCGTTGGAAAAGTAGACCCGGCCCAGCCCGTCTGTCACGATGCCACAATGGTATTTGGTGCTCCATCCATCTTCCGGCAGGGGCCAGTTTTTCACATCCTGACAGGTGCCCCGGTCGGTGAGTTCAATCCGTGTGGCGTTGGTGGGATCGCCCACCCAGAGGGAATGGTCAGCCCAGCACAGGGTCCGGGGCGGACCGTCATATCCAATGGGGGACGGCTCGAACCAGTTGAGGGTAGCCGGATTCTTGCTCAGTAATGCCCGCCCAATAGTCCCGCTGCCAGCGGCTCTGGACGCGGCATAGAGTCCATTTTCTGCGGAATAAGTGAGGCACCCAAGGTGCGACAAACTGTGGGCGCGGGTCACCTGGGGCGGACGCTGGCGCAGATCGGCCACACAGCCGTTTTTCCATTCTTCTGCATCCTGGTTTTTCCATTCGCCCGCCGCAAAATCACCCGCCAGGGAGTTGAAGAAATAATCGTACTCATCCTGAAGTATGTATTCCTCGCAGGGCATCAGCTTCCCAGGGTCCTGCTCCTTGGCATGGTCGCCCCATTTTCGCCCTTGCTGTTTCATCAGGTGGCAATATTGCCCCTGCTTTTTGCAGTAGCGTTCCCATTCGCTGCGTTCTTCCTCTGGGATCAAGGCAAACAGATACTCGTCCTCATCATCCAGGTTATACAGCGCCCAGCCGAAGGCAGACAGCTCCTGCCCCAATGCCGCCGCCCCTTTTTCATGGGATAGCTTCATATACTGAACGCCAACGGCATCAAAGCGTTCATCCAGCAGCGCCGGGACCTGCGCGCCCCATTTTTCTCGCAGTTCCGCCAGAGTGTCCTGTACGGCTCCGTCAAATTTCAAAATGTCCAAGGCATCAGATATGATTTGTGCCCAGTCTGGCATAAAAGTACCCCCTCTTTTTGAGGATTTCAAAGTTTATTATCCAGTGCTTAAACAGTTTTCATGGCAACGGAATCAATCGTGCATTTTTTTAGTTCTCGCTCAATCAAGGCAAAAATATCTGAAAAGCACTCAATCTCATCCTGGTACTCATATTTCGCATACAATTTCCCGTACTCGGAGATCCAGACCTCCGCCGGGTAGTAGTAGCCAATATGACCGATAGGCTGGCATTTTTCACCGGCAGCCTGTTCGATCTCTGCCAGTTCACAGCCGGACATATCCCGGAAATAGGCGTCCTCCAAATGGTTTTTGATCCCATTGACTAGGTAAGGGAATAAAGCAAACTCAAAGTCAGCTGCCCATTTCAGCTTTTTCTGTGCCAAGTACCACTCGCAGCACAGGCCGAAATATTTGCGATAAAACCGCTGGGTGGTCTTCATCATCGGGACGCCATGATCGGCGTAATACTGCTCCGCAATGGAGATGTCCACACTGCGGCCTTCGTACCACCCGGCGTACTCCATCAGCTGCTTAACCTTGCTGCCCAGATCGCCAGAGATAGGGATGCGTTCTTTGATCATGGTAGTATCCTCCTGTTTTTCGTCACCACAGCCGATCGATCTGGGTATATATCTTATTCGGTTCTCTGTCCGTAAAACTGGTCAATGCGTCGGTGGGTTCTGCAAGCGGCATCACATTCAAAATATCCAGTACATAATACCAGACCCCAGTGTCCCAGTCTCGGAACCGCCCATTGCAGACAGCTCGACCATAATCACCAGGAATCAAATCCAGTGCCAGCTCATTGAGAGGCTGTTTCTGCCCGGTCTTATCGTAGGTATATCGCTCCGGTATCGCCCCGATGTGCCAATCATTGCGGTAACGCACATGGATTCCGGGCTCCTGCTGAATCAGTTCGAAAGGGTGAAGCCGTATTGTGCCATTCGGCTTCCATTCCATCAGCCTACGACAGTCCCTATCGATCTGAAATCCATCGGGCCTCTGTATGATAGATGCAAAGTGAGTAGGCAGACCAAAAGGATAATAGGAGAAGAAGTCTTTCGGCAGACGCATGGCTCTGGGATACTGGTTCCGCTGTGCGGCCGCATTTCCGCCCCGGCAGTCTTTATACCATTGCAGGCGGATCTGCTGAACCAGAAGTGTGGGCAGATGCTCCAACTGATGCTTATTCTGTTTCATCGCCATACCTCCTTCCTTGATAGATCCCTCCAATGGTCTTCCATGTTTCAGGCATTTACAACTCTGCTGCAAACTCATAGGAAACCGCAATGATGTTGTAAACATCATCGTATGTAAACAGCCGGTAGTGCCGATAGATGCCTTTGTCAAAGTCCTCCCGCACTGGCAGAGACTTCAGCCAGGTGCTGTCCTCAATTAAATCGAAGGAACTGCCATCCAGATACTCCGTCCCAGCCATATTTTCATAGGTGTCCAATTCACAGGTAAAATAGGCCAGCACCTGCCGGAAGGTGAGTGTATAGGGAAACCAGTCTTTTTCGTCCCTGCACTGGGAGATTAGATGGCCATTGATGTCCCCCGTAAAGGTCAGATTGTTCAGAGCATCCTGTTTCACCTGATCCAGATAGATGCAGTCCCGTCCCTTCAAAACACCTAAGCAGGTATTAACAGCAGTCGCTTTTTCCATAGACAACTCCTATCCCTCAATGTTGGCAGTTTTGAGGCCCTTTTTCAAGGAGCCGTAGACCGTCACCGCATGGTCGGTAAACATCTCGTCGCAGTCAAACCAGGCGGTGAAGCTGCCGCCGGAGGTGACGGACAGGCTGGTCATGCTGATCCGCCGGGCCAGTTCTTCCTCTGTGATGGGGTCGGTTTCCGGGTCACGGGGATTTTCTTCATCCTGGGAGAGCCAGTTGTTGGCCAGCTCGGTCAGGTTCTTTGCCGCAAGCTCCCGCATGGCCCTGTCCCAGGTTTCGCAGTCGGCCAGCAGCTTCTTGGCGGCACTGCGGGCGCGGGTCCAGGAGGGCTTGCTCTCGGCATTGACCTCCAGAGAAAGGCTTACACCCTTTCCGCACCACTGGATTTCGCCCTCGAAGGTATCATAGTCCTTGTCCAGCGTCAGTTCTCCCAGCATCTCGTCCTGGAGCACCACAGGCTTGTGGTACTCGTCCAGAACGGCCTGAAGTTCCGGGCAGTCCTCATGGGCCTTGACCACCTGGGAGATGCACCAGGGCCACGCCACCAGATCCTTTGCCCATTCTTCCTTCATTCGGCGGATCTTCAGGCGGCAGATCTGCTCCTTGCCAAAGCATCCCCAGCCCTTTTCGCTGTTACGCTCCTCATCGCTGACCGGCCAATCCAGCCGCTCCTCTTTGGTGCTGACCTTGCCGGTGTCACAGAACACCATACCCAGTGTCACAACGGTCATTTCCCAAAAGTTGCCTTTCCAGTTAAATCCGCCCCCAATGCAGCGATTGATCAGAGCGACCACTTCCTGCTCCTCGGGCTCGTACATCTCATAGAATTCTTCAAACATGGGTGTGATCTCCTTTACAGCAGTTCCCGCACTGCGGCAGCAGGCTGGGCAAACTCCGCCGGGACTTGCTCCAATACATCCTGGTAGGCTTTCACCGCTTGCCAGGAGTAGTAATAGAAGCTGTAGAACAGGTCATCGGGGAAGACCTCGTCCTCCTCGTAGCGCATCTCATCTTCTTCCTCGTCGTATTCCTCCGACCACAGATATTCTTCCTTCAGCAAATCGGAGAACAGCGGAAGCGCCTCGGCGTGTTCCATCTCATCCCCACCGTGGAAGCACTGGAGGATGCAGGCAAAGAAGTCCAGCAGTTCCCCGGCCAGGAAATGGGCCACGGGGTTCTGCCCGCTCTCTGCGAGGGCTTTCTCCAGAATCCGGTTCAGGAACACCATGCCGAAGGGGGTAGCGTGCCACAGGGTACTCTGGTGCTCCATGTTGGTGGTGAGCTCATAGAGGGACTTTTTGACTGTCTCTATATCCTCCATCTGCTCCAGCACCGCCAGATGCGCGGGAAAGTCCGTCCCCCGGCCATAGGCGGTGGTGAGCCGGTGCCACGGGACATCCGTGACCTTGAGATGGGTGATATAGGTTCTGTTTTCTTCTGTCATGTTGCCGCCTCCTTATTCTGCTGTTTGGCTGCGGTACTCCTTCTCCAGAGCGATGTACCACCGTTGCAGCATGGTTTCCAGACTGGTTTTTCCTTTCCGATCATAAAAAGCAAGGAACTTGTCCAGCAGCGCAGGAAACAAATTCTTACCGATATTTGTCAGATCCTGATTGAGATAGACCATCCGCAGGATACGGCCCTGCCGGTCCAGAGGGTTCTTTTTCAGCAGTTCCTTTTCAAAGCAGAAGCGCAGAAACACCACATTCTCGTCGTAGAAGTCCTCCACCACAGCCGCGCCAATGCTGGTGTATGTGATGTCGTACACCAACCGGCTCCAGTCAAATTTCTCGGCATAGAGCAGTTTCAGCGCCTTCTCCCAATGTTCCTCCGGGATCACCAGCATCCTGTGCTGGGCGGTGCTGGAGTAGCCGCAGTAGACGGGTTCCGGCTGTCCCAGCAGCTCACTCACGCTGTCGGCGTAGACGAAGCACAGCTCCTCATCGAACAGGCCGCCGATGAAGTTGCCATTGCAGTACAGCATATAATTCTTGGACTTGGCTGGAGAATAAGAGAGGCTGTATTCCTGCGAATCCAGGCTTTTATGTACTTTATTTAGAAAGTCTATGGATGTCATGGCTTTACTCCTCAAACTCACCCTCGATCATCCCGTTCAGATACCGGCCGGGATCTGCGATGAAGTCATCCCATTTGGCCAGAGAGTGGAATTCCTCATGCTCGATGTCCAGATACCACAGCTTTTTGTCCCTGGGGCTCCACAGCAGCAGGTAGTCGCTGTAATTGTCCATGGCCGCCATGAGGGAGAGCAGCTTCTTCCGTTTCCAGGTCATCTCCTGCACATCCATGTAGGCGTACAGCTCCGCCCATTTCACCCATTCCTGCTCCGGGAATTCCAAACGCAGGGGGCCGGTTTTCAAGTATTCCACCAGCTTGGCAGGCAGCTTGTAGGGCATAAGCTGCCGGACCTTTTCTTGTTCGTTGTGCCAGTCCTCCGGCTCCAGCGCCTTCAGGTAGTCGGCCATCTCTTGATTCTTGTTTTGAACTGCCACACTGTAAGGCCGGTCGCCGTATTTGTCAACAAGGGTGATATTCGCTCCCTGTTCCACCAGCCAGCGCACCATGGAGAAATTGTTGGAGCGGGCGGCCTCGGTGACAGGGGTGGAGGCGTAAGGGAACACCATGTCCGGCTTGTGGTAATTGATGTCTGCCCCTTTTTCCAGAAGCAGTCGGGCAAGTTTGGCATTGCCCTCGGACACAGCGGCCCGGAATGCCTCGCCGCCAAACTTATCCACTGTGATCCCAGCCTGCTCCAGCACCGGGATATTCTCCGGGCGCTTGCCCCAGCGTACTTCCTGAAAGGCCCGCTCTTTCTGCTTCAGGCTGAGTTTTGCAGCCTGTCCAGCAAAGAGCGCCACCACCTCCGGCCCACAACAGCGGGCAGCGGTAAGCAGCAGGGGCTGTTCCTCTGCCAGACCGGGATCAGCTCCATGCCCCAGTAGGAAGTGAATCATGGGCACATCATTCCGAAAAACCGCGATCTCCAGTGGTGTGAGTTTGATATACTCGCTGAGCTGAATGGGGTCATCTAAATCCAGACCGCCCTGGAGCAGTACCTCCAGCTTGGAAGTGTCATAGTCACAAATGGCGGCAGCCGTTTCCGGGAGGGTCTCCCAGCGGCCAATATATGCAATTTGGTACATAAGGCACCTACTTTCGTTGTTGTTTCACTTTATAGGGAACGGTTCGGCCCAGCACCCGGCCCTTGCCAACGGCATTGGCTCCCTCATAGATCAAAAATTCCGCATTGTTTTCCAGCGGGGCATAGTCAATGGTATCTGGATATAGGGGTTGGGCATTTCCCAAAGCTGGTGTATCAAATGTACACTCGGTTCCGTCCAGAAAGCATACACCCAAATATTCTGTAGTTCCTGTGACCACAAAATGGGGACAATACTTTCCGCTGACCAGGCTGGGTGGTATTTTTCGTTTGCCGCTCCAGAAGATGACCTCCACATGGAGCACCGCCCGGTTTTCATCTGTCCCGATCACGCTGTCGCCCTCCTTTATCCCGTCATCTGGCTGCGGTATACTCAGGCCAGCTCTGCGTCCAGGATCTGGACTGGTTTTCCTTTCTCGTTCACATAGTAAAGGGCGATATAGTCGATGCCGTCCCGCTTGGCCTGCTCCCACGGCATCCGTTCACCGTTGATCAGTTCCACGGTATCCGCCTCATCCGGTTCAAAGTTCTCTTTTTCGTTCTCATAGTCAATGCTGTACCCCAGCTCCAGCACCAACTTGGAGGCGGGGATCTCATACCGCTTGAGGGGGCGGTGCTCCAGCTCGGATGGATCATGTTCATCGCAGAACATATTGTCGTAGCCATGCCGTCCACCGTCAAAGATGACGAACTCCTCGCCGCTCTCCGGGTCACGGGCTGTCACCAGTCCGGGGGCCTCGTCGCTATCTATGATATAGGATTGGGGTTCTCCTTTCACCGTGAGCAGATCTCCGTAATACCAAACCTCCAGCAGTTCATTGCCGGTGGTGGAACAAAGTATCACGGTGGGCAAACGCTTCTCCGCCCATTCTTTCACATGGCCGATGAGCCAGGTGGGATATTTCTCAGTCATCATAGTCTTTCTCCTCCTATTTCAATTTCAGCACAAATCCCCAGATACTCACCACAATCAGGAGAACACCCAACAGAAAGAACACCACCCGCCGGTATCCTCTGCTGTGGCGGTGGGCATCCCGCGTACCAGTGGGGTCGCAGAGCCAGTTCCAGTTGCGGGTCGCTCCAATTAAAATCACGGCCCCGATGAGCACCGAGGCAATATACCAATGCTCTTGCAAAAATACTGTGATCTGTTCGCTGTTCATTTACATATAACCCCCTTTTCATCATCGGGAGTTTCCCGCCGAATAAATTCCTCCCGTTCTTTCAAATCTATTTCCAAGGCTTTTTCCTCCTCAAGATATTCCTCGCAGTCCCGAACCAGCTTTTGGGCGGCTGGGTCATCCGGGGCCAGGGCCAGCCAGCGTTTTGCGTATTCATAGGCGATGGCTGCGGAGCTATATGCCATCAGGCAGGAGTAGCCCATCCGGGCGTTCCAGTAGGGATCGTTCTCACCCTGGGTGCGGACGGACTCCAGCAGTCGGATGGCGTGCTGGATGAGATTTCCGTCCACTTCACTGTCGGTTCCGTGCTCTCCATGATCTCCCAGGACCGCCAGATTGCTGTAAGCCCGACTCAGCTTGACGGTCAGCAGATAGCCCCGCTCCTGTTCCGGGATGGCTTCGATGGCCCGGATACACCGGGAATACTCGTCCTTCTTATTCCATTGCTCAAGCTGCTCCAGCAGTTTTGTTTCTTCTGTCTGATTCATCATTTCACCGCCTTTTCTGTGTCATGCTTTGCCTTTTTTGAAGTGTCCACTGCCTCGCCAGGTGTTGACCACACAGGTGAAGATCTGGCCGCAGTGCTTGCACCTAATCATGTGAGCCATAATTTCGTCTGCCCAGCCATCCTCTGTCTTTACCTTCTCCAGTGGGCAGGTGGATTCCTCTTGCATCAGTTCAAATTCCCCCTCCGACACCAACTGCTGAATGTAAGCAATACAGGCCAGATAGTCCTTTGGGGCGTCAAATTTTCTCCATGTTTGAATGTTTCGGCAGTGCTCGCACATAGTGGACGCCTCCTTACGCAAATACCTGCTGGTATTTCTCTTTCAGTTCCTTGGGCGCTGTCTTGATGACCTTGCTGCCGCCGTTTTCAGAGGCTGTGCCCCAGATGGCCCAGAGCACATCACGCCACAGGTAGGCCAGCGCCCTTTTGTCATTGCCGGATTCTTCCGGCAGGTAATATTCCAGATGCCCTTTGATCTCCAGCAGAGCATCCAGGCTCTCCTCATTGGCGATCAGGGCGCGGAACTCCTTTGCGGGCTTCAGATTCTGCATGGACTGTACTCCGTGGACCAGCACCGGCAGGGACTGGGCAGTGAACCCGTACTGCTTGAACAGAATATGCAGGAACTTCTCCTGCAAAGAGGAGTGCTCGTCATCACATCGATCCAGGTAATCGCACACCAGCCGCCACCACTTCGGCCCTTCCAGTCCCAGGGCGAACACGGCAAAGGTGCCAGGCATGGCGCAGGCTTCATCCGCAAGGTTTTGATACCACTCAAACTCCCGCATAGCCAAACGAGCGTATCGCTCCATAGCCGGATGAAGATCAGGGTGCTGCACAGCACAGGCAAAGAGCTGATTGACGCCCTTTTGGGGCAAGCCGGGAATGGGCAGATAGAGTTTTTCCTTCCCACGGAACTCCACCGAGTAACTGCGGGGAAATTCCTCCTGCTCCAGCACCGCACACAGGTAGTCCAGGATTTCAGCATAGCACTCCTCCGTGGAGTCCCTGGCGGTGATGCGGATAGTGGCAAACGCATCATTGGCCGATGCGTTGAAATGCTCCGTCTTACGCTGCTGGATGTCCTTTGGTAATTTGCCGCTGCCGGCTGTTTTCAGCTGCTTCACCATATCTGGGCGAAGCTGGGAGACCAGGCCGAGGATGTGCTCGGTGGTGAGGGATTCAAAACTCTGCCCGTACACCGTATGGCAGACCGCCACATAGCAGGCAAAGCGCAGCAGGCCTTCATCCACATCCTCCGGCCGCAGCTCCGGCCACACAGTACAAGGCGGGTAAGGCGTAAAATCATCCTCTTTTTCTCCAGCCTCAAAATACCTTTCCTGCACCTGCTTTTCTATGTATTTCTCCAATGTATAGCGGATCTCCTGCCAGCCCACCAGCCGCCGCATGGCGTCGCAGAGAGAGGCAGCATCCTCACAGGGAAATCCTTTCAGCGGCAGCCCGGTCAGATACCGCTCCAGCAGCTGATCCGGGAGAAAGGGTGTTCCGTTATGATTTCGCACCACAGTCGGGTAGGCGGAGTGATTTTCACGAGCGGTTCCGTTCAGCACATCCTGAATGCAGAGATCCGCCTCCGCCAGCACCTCCAGGGAAGTGTCCGGCTTGTGGATCAGATAGTAGCGGTCATGTACGCCATCACGCTTTGGCAAACTCATGGCAAGGTCTCCTCTCAGGTTTGCTGATGCTGCATGGATACGATTTGGCAGTCTGGACAGAATTCCACATAGAGCGTGCCCTCCGCACAGTCAAACACCGTATCCCACTGAATCTGGGCCAGATATTTCATAGGTTTCCCGCAGTGGGGGCAGGTCGTATATTCCGCGTCCTGTACCCAGTTGGCAAAGCCACCCACCGTGTTCACATCTTGGCGGGCCGCACCGTAAAACAGGGGCACGGGCGCTTCGCCCAGCACAAAGGGATTTTCCGTGAGGGCCTTGTAGTCCTCGGGACTGACATAGCAATCCGTTTTCTCCGCCCCGTCAAAGAGCTCGGAGGGAAAGACTTCCACGCCGCCATCCAGGGTAAAACTGTTAAAGGCTGGACCTTTCAAGAATCCCACACAGTTGGGGCAGCAGGTGGCAGTCAGAATACCATCCAACCCCAGAAATTTCAGCCGCTCATCCCGGCCATCCAGCACCAGCATGTCCACCATGCGTCCGCCACAGTGGGGGCATGTGTCCTCCCGTGCCCGGCCAATGCGGACGGGAGATTTCTCGCTGGTGGTTCCTTTGACCATAGGATAGCAGGTATCGAAGTTGAGCTGGATTTTCTGGCCCTCCTTGTCGAAGGTCCAGCCTCCGATCTGCGCATAGCTGGATGGGTCTACATAGAGGCCCTTGCGCCAGGGCCGGGGATTTCGCTCCAGCTCCAGCAGAGTCTCCATTGCCTTGTCATCTCCTTGCATAGCAAGGCAACTCATCAGGTTGGAGGCCGCGCTGGAATATTCTGCGGACAACAGCGCATGGATCAGACCATCCCGCACATCGGCGGGAGCATGATAATAGATCTCACAGGGCCAGAACACCTCTGCGGCCAGTGCCACTCGCTGAATCTCCGGGGTGATGGCATCATGGTAGCCAAGCAGCTGCCAAAAGTCGGCGAACTCTGGGTCCTCCATATCAGCCAGCCTCTGGATGTTCTGTATCAAGTTTCTTTGTTTTTCGACAATTTGTTCCGGCATCCAGGCCAGAGCAGCTTGCCGTTCTTGCTCGCACTTACATTTCCAACACAATCCCTCATAACCCAATGGGGTTCCACAGCTGGGGCAGGTATATTTCAGACTCATGTTCTCATACTCCTTTCAGGCAATAAAAAAGCCCCACGCCGCACTGTCATAAAGACAGGCTGACGCAGGGCATGAAGAAGCCGCGTTGAAGGAGCCGCATCCACCAGCAGATGTAGTTTCTTCAACAACCAAAATAATTTTTTCGTATCTTAAAGCAGCAAATTGCTGTCCAATATATTTGTTCATAGCGGCACCATTTGTTCTGAGCGTAGTTTTATATCTTATTATATCACAGCACCCCTTCAATGAAAATATTTTGTTGGAAATGCTAATGAAAAATTTTTGTGAATTTGTTAAGGCGCAGGGGCTGTTATCTCCATAGTGTCTGGATGGATCAGAGTGATTACTTTTCCCTGATGCAAGGCATAGTTGACTGTCTGTGCTGTACCTGAGCGCAGCTTTTTCTGATTATCAAACACACCGATAAGGTACTCTGCATGATCGACCATATAATAATTTCTTTTTTTATAACTGGAAACATCCGCAGAATGTGAAATAACAATAGAATCGTTTGCGTTTTGGATCAGCTTTTTCAATCTATGTTTACTCTGATCCGGCCATTTAGAGTCATAGCCGATGAAGGGAACTACAACGATAATTTTAATATAAAAGTCAATATGCTTCATCCGGTTCGGTAGGTGCTGCGGTAATATCGCGGTAGAAAGTGGCCCATGCAGCTTCCTCATAGGGGCGTACAAAAAAGAAGCCAATGCTCAATGGAATTGTCAGCAGAAGAACAAGAGAAATCGCCAGAGCCTCTGAACCGGTGAAATATTTGAGAACCAGAAAACCCTCGGCATACAGTGGCATCGAACAGAGCAGCTCCCAGCCAATGAAGCTGAAATCCAGACAGAACAGCCGCCATTTGTTGCCATTCATGATCCGCCGGGATTCTGTGATCGCTTCATTTGCAGTCAACGAAGGATGCTCGGACATGATGTAAGGTGTCATCGCATAGCTGTATGTTTTCACGATTCCCGGAATCACCAACAGCAGCGACCAGAGGGCGATGTACAGACCCTGCAGGAATTTCATGCAGAAGCCATCCCACAGACGGTCTTTCTGAGAGAACAAGTCCGAGATGGCAGCATCATTTCCATCTACAAGGTTCAGATTAAAATGAGCATATCCCAGTTGAACTGCACCGCCCACGATCAGTTGGAGGACTGCCCACAGAACAATGCCGGCAAGCAGAACAGCAAGCAGCCGACCGCCGTTGGGCTGGGAGAACAGTTCAAAATGGATGTCCTTTGCCTGATTGGAATTGGATACGGCACTGTTGGAACTGCTCACAATGGTAGCACCGAGCGCACTGGCGGCAATACCTGTCAAAACAGCAGTTTTCCATTTTCCGCGCAGGGCATCGAGAGCGAGCATACGATAGTCGGCAGATACTTTCATAAAAGCAACCTCCTGTCTGAAAACGGCAAGGATTTGTGAAATAGGAAGATGATATGCCACTTTAATTTAGATACGTTTGAAAAGCTGAAAAAATTGCAGCATGAATGAAAAAGAGGCTGTTACACCGGTTTTATCCTTGTGCAACAGCCCCTTCCTTTACTTCAGCAGCTTGTCCAGTTCATCATATTGCATTACTGGAGCTTTGCAAGGATTTCTTCAGCCGTCATACCGCTGGCAAGCAGCTTCTTCAGCACATCTTCTGCTTCGCCCTTCTTTGCTTCTTCTGCTGCTTTTGCTTCGGCGGCAGCTTTTTTGTTTTCGGCTTTGGCAAGTTCCTTGGTGGCGGCTTTCAATTCTGCTTTCTTGGCTTTCAGCTGCGTCTTCAGATCATCGAGATTTGCAGTCAACGTAGCAACCTCAGATTCGATTTTCTCTTTTTTTGCGGCCTTTTCTGCAATGACTGCTACATAATCAACGCTGGCCTTTACAGTACGAGCCTTATTCTTGCTTCCCTTGGGTCTTGCCATAATAATTTCCTCCCATAAAGTGAAATAATTTGATACTTACAAGTATATTTCCAAATAGTCAGAATTGCAATAGGTAACATGAGCCGTCTTCAACTGCCAATGCAAATCTTATTCGGTATGCCCGAAGATCGTCGCAAATGTATTCCTTCAATGGTAACAATCATGGAGATTAGTGTTTATCTGGAGATTACCAAAGGATAAATAGAAGCAGTATTAAAGCCGTTCACCACGCAGATTTTCCAGCGTGGCGAACGGCTTTTTTGCTGCCCCTATATTTACAGGTAGGAGGAATCGAAGAAGTCTTTTAATGTAATTCCTAAACCCTGACAAATTCTTTCAATCGTCTCTACGCTTAACTGCCCTCCCCGACGGGCGGTGGTTTGAATCGTGGAGTACGATATTCCGCATTTCTTTGCCAATACACATAGATTCATATCACGCACTTGCATCAAATCCTGAACACGCTTGATCGTATCCACAAAAACTCCTCCCATCTTTTTAGTTCAAAACCTTTCCAACAATTTCGAATCTTTGCTCCGGAGATATAAGGATCAGCGAATATTTGGTGTTAAGAGAAACCAAAACCGGTTGGTTATGCACCACGCCATAGCTGTCGGTAAAGAACTCTGCTTGGGACTTATCTGGGGTATGTTCATCGTATTTTTTCAGATATCCGCAGTCATCATATACGAATATCCCGATATCTCCGCATTCAAGTTCTTCGCAGCGCTTTACCCATACGATCTGTCCGCTATGATAACGTGGCTCCATACTATCACCGCTAACGTATATCCCGAACTCGGCACCAGCCGGAACGCTACTGGCAGGCACTTGTATCTGCTGGAACATTTCACCCTCAAGAAAAGCTCCTAGACCTGCCGATACTGGCAACTCTGATACTGGCATCATTATGCAGTCGATTTTCGCAGGCTCTTCTGCGTCTGGCTGGTAGCGCCGGGATGCAATCAAGTCCATTTCGTACTCGGCAACTTTTTTTGCCCTATATCATTTAGAAGAGCGGGCTTCTGAAAATTCCTCGTAAAGTAGGAAGGTCCCTCTTTGATGTTCAATGCGTAGCAGATTGCAACTAGTTGATAGATGCTGGGGGTGGTGTAACCTTTTTCCCATTTGTTGATTCCCTTGTCACTGACATCGACGCCATAGTGACGGAGAAGTTCAGAGAACGCCACGAGTGAATAGCCATTCCTTTTTCGTATGCTTGCGAGAATCAGACCAACCTCATTACTGTCCCTTGCAGCGACTGCATCATAGCACACCGTAGATGGGGCTATGTGCATTTTGGTGAGCGCAGTTTTCTTTTTCATAGCAAGAACACTCCTTTGTGATCCGGTAAACGAAAAACAGCTCGTGGCACGCAGTATGATTCGCAAGTAATGCACGCTGCATTCTGATAAATCTGCAAAAAGGAGGAATTCTGATGTGTGGTGATTACAACCTTCGCCGTGAGAAAAGATACGTCGAAGTGGATGTTCGTTTTACTCCTGACGGTAAGATCCGTCCTCTTGCCATAAACTATGACAAAACTCGCACTTATGGAATTGACCGTGTTTTGGCAGTCAGGCATGGCACATCGCGCCTAGGCGGAAAAGGTCACTGCTTCACCTGTCTAATCTGCGGGCAGAAGCGAAATCTTTGGCTTGAGCAGGGCAAGTGGTTCGTGGAAGCCTACTGCTCTGTGCCGGAAAGCCGTGCTTCGTAATGGCAAGGTACTTATCCCGCGCAGATCTTTCGCACATAGCGGGTAAGTATATCGACCAGTACTATGCCCGTTTCGGGATCAGCAAAGATGACCCAGAACCCATTGACCCTGAACGGCTCGCAAGTTCTGTTCTTGGGCTGAATGTGAAAATGCTGCCGCTATGCAGCGATGGAAGTATTCTAGGATTGACTGTTTTCCAGAAATGCGGTTTTACCGTAACCTTGGGGGACGGGACAAAGCTTGTGGAGGTGTTCATGCCGAAGGACGTTGTAATCGATTCCGCCCTTGCGGCAGACGGCTGCACCGGATGCCGGAATTTCACGATAGCGCATGAGGCGGCTCACCATATTCTGGCTGACTAGTTTCCGAACGACTACGGAAAAGCAGTCAAGTGCCGTGGGCACATTGCCTATCGGGAACGAAACGGACAGCCCTCATGGGAAGAATGGCAGGCAAACACCCTTGCAGCAGAGCTGCTGATGCCAACATTTCTGGTCAACGCCGAAATAGAACGGGCAGCGCTGTGCCTGCCGAATGGAATCCTATACAAATCCGCATCTGACCCGAACTATGAAAAAATTCTGGAGATGGCTGTGCGGATGGGAGTATCGTGGTCCGCTATCAGGATCAGACTACAGCAGATGCAGGTCATAAAAGGCAAACCCATCCACTGCCATCCATTGGACATCATCCGATTTGGAGAATAAACATGATTCAGTCAAATAATCGTCCTTTCAAAAATAAACCGCTGAGCAATATACAGCAGGCACAATTCAGCATCGGCTGGAGGTTTTGCCCCGTTTGCGGACACAAGCTCTACCAAAAAGGTGAGAGCTGTTCAGGCACTATCCGCATAAAGTGCCTCAAGTGCGGCAACGTAGCAACGGTTGATTTAGCCTATCGCAGGCGTTGATTGCTTTATAGGCAAAACTCAATTTCAAAAATCGGGTGCATTGCACCCTGAGTATGGACTGTTCGTCACCGAGTAACGGGCCATTGCCGCAAGGCAATGTATGAAACGCGCACCAAATAGCCGGGCAACAGCTGATAGAGTGATTCTGCTTTAGAACCGCTCTGTTAGTTGGTTGTCCGGCTATTTTTTAGCCTTCAGGTAGCCTGCTCCCGTAAAAAGGAGCAGGCTTTATGTTTGTCCGTTTTTCGTGGATGCCCCAAGCGGCGAAATATCCGTAGCTTTCTAAATTTTCGACTTTTCACGACTTATCGAAAATTTGGAGGTTTACGATGTCTTTTAATAAGGGCTATGAGTTGAAGAAGTTTGAAGCACACTGGGAAAAGCTGTGCATCGAGTACGCGACTGCGGGAATGACGGAAGATGCTATCCAGAAGATGTATGACTATGACCGTCAGCAGTTCAATTCGGAGCGTACCTTCATCGAGCGGACACAGGAGTTCACTGCTCCTGCGTATGAAGGTTCCGAGGAAGAAGCATCTCCCTTGATGTTGCGCTATCAGGAGGCTATTACCACAACGGATACCTATCACGAAACTAAGAGCAAATTTGCATGGATCGGTGAAATCGAGAACGAGCGGTTGCTGTCTGCTCTTGAAAATTTATCGGAAGATGACCTCAAACTTTTGACGCTCTACGCCTATGAAGGTTACAACGAGAGCGAAATTTCTAAAGTTTTTAATATCTCACAGCCTGCAATTCATAAGAGAATAATGAAAATCACTATTTTTTTGAAGAAGTTTTGATTTTTTGTTATAATTTGACCATTTTCGTCGGCTACCAAGTGAAGGGACAATTTCCCAAGCGGCACCTGCCGCAGGGCAAAACGTCCGACCTGCGCACCTTGAAAACTGAATAGTTCCGTCATCTGGTACTCCGATAATGATACTTCCGTAATTCGCGGCCCGGTCACAAAGCAGACGGGGTGGCTGAAATGCCAATGAAGCGGTACAAGTCCGCTGCCAGATGTTCATGCCCCACTCGCAGGGGGCCGAGGGCGAATATGCGAGACCTTTAATCATATTGATCCGGGAACTGTCGGGCACGTTCCACGCATCCGGCAGTTCCCGTTTTTTACGTATTCTTATTTATTCTTTACCCGAATATCCACTTTTGATACATAGGAGGACACTTTTATGGACGAATTGAACCCCACGGTGCGCGAGCAGGAGATCTACGAGGAGATGGAGCTGACCCCTGAGATGGTCAAGTCCATCCGAACCCTCTGCGGTACCTGTCTGCGGCACTTTGTGGATGCAAAGGCTTTCAAGATCGCGCTTGTACCCAGCGTAGACCGGAGCATGGACACCTGCACCGTCTGCCAGATGCGGCGCGGCTACGATTATGTGGTCATGCACCGCTGACCCTAACAATACCACCATACCTTGAACGAAGCCCGCTGCGGAACATCCGGCAGCGGGCTTTGCACATAACAACATGGAGGTACAATTTTGCAGCAAAACTGGAAATTCCAACGCGGAGATATCTTCTTCACCCATTTCGGGGCGAGCACCGGCTCGGAACAGCACGGTGACCGCCCAGCGGTCATTCTTCAGAATGATGTGGGCAATTATCACTCTCCGACCCTGATCGTTGCGACCATGACAAGCAAGGCGGAAAAGAAAGTAAACCAGCCGACCCACTGCCTGTTGGAAAACGCAGGGTTGAATATGCCGTCCGTTGTGCAGGCAGAGCAGATCTTCACCATCGACAAGAGCCGGGCACTGAAGTATCTGGGGCATCTGACCCCAGAGGAGATGCGCAGGGTGGATGATGCAGTGCGTATCAGCCTTGCGCTGAACCCCATGGGCAGCATCCAGCAGATGGAGCCTATCCGGCGCTCTACGGCGCTTTACGCGCCGCCTGAGGTGGTGGATGGCAAACCACCTGTCTACCCCTATACGCCCATCAAATCGTCTTTTGAGAACGCCGGAAGCATCGAGGAAATGATGCTGTACACCGAGTTGCAATCCGCGGTTCATGCCGTGATCCAGCGGTTGGAATACAGCTTCACCTTCAATCCCAGCCTGCTCACCAGCCCGAAGCGGAAGCAGCAGGTGGCTGAGATCTTAGAGGAAGCCGAGAAGTACATTTGGAGAATCAAGGAGGAAATGCGATGCGCCTGAACGAAAACAATACTTTCATTGGTATCAACCCGCCGTACCAGCTTTCGGTCATCCACAGCAGCAAGCTGATCTATCCCCGCGAGATCTACCAGCGGGGCGTAGAGCGCAAGAGGGTGGAGCTGATTGCAAGGGACTTCAACGAGTACATCGTTAACGAGCCGAAGGTCAGCTTCCGCAACGGCAGGTACTATGTAATGGATGGGCAGCACACCATCGAGGGCTGCATCCTCCTCAACGGCGGCGAGGACCGCCCGATCCTCTGCAAGGTCTACACCGGTCTGACGATGGAGCAGGAAGCCCTGCTCTTTGCGGAGCAGAACGGTCACGCCGCACCCCTGTCGGCGGGCATCAAGCTGCGCGCCAAGGTGGTGGGCGGCGATGCGCCTTCCAAGGCGTTTGTCGCAGCCACTAACCGGGCGGGGCTTTCCCTCAACTACGACAGTATGCAGCTGAGCGACTACCGCATCGGCTGCGTGGGCACGGCGCTGAAGCTGTACGACCAGCTGGGCGAAGAGATCTACTGCGAAGCTCTGCGGCACATCGTGGAAGCGTGGGAGGGCAAACCGGATTCCTTCCGGGCGGCTGTCCTGCGGGGCGTGATGTACTTTGTGCAGCTGTATCATGGGCAGTACAGCGAGGAGCGGCTTGTCCGTGCGCTGAGCGGCGTCCATCCCATGGAGCTCTACCGTGTCAGCCGGGATAACCCCGCCAAGCTTCCGGGCTGGCGGCGGTACGTTTACCCCATCTACACCACCTACAACGGCAAGTGCAGGAAAGACGCACTGCCGATGAAGTTCTAAGCTCAAATATCTCCTTTGGCAAGTGAGATGGTCCCCGAAAAAGACCATCACACTTTACATATAGTATTTTCTGCTGAATAATCGACATATTGAACTAGAAAGAGAGGACAGGAATGAGCGAGATCGCAGCCTGCACTTTGATTCAGGAAGAGCCTGACCGAAAGACGGAGAGGTACCTGACGATGTTCAAGGGCTACCCGGATGTGGTGACGGTGGAGCATCTTCAGGAAATGCTTGGCATCTGCCGGAAGAATGCGTATCTGTTGGTCAAGCAGAATAAGATCCACTCGGCGCGTGTAGGACGCAGCTATAAGATACCAAAACTCTGCGTGGTAGAGTACCTGCTCGATCAGGATCGGCAACTTGGAGGGATGCACCTTTCAAACTCCCTTGTGCCATCCTTGCAAAACACTCCAGAATCTTCTAAACTTATGATGCCTAAGCAAAGGACGTTTGGCTGCGAACAGAAAGGAGCATAACTATGACAAATGTGGCCGGACATTTAAGAGAACAAAACGGTATGTATCAGATGATTCTGAGCTGGAAAGACACAGATGGAAAGCGCAGAACCAAATCCATCAGCACAGGACTTCCTGTTAAAGGAAACAAAAAAAGAGCTGAATCTCTGTTGCGTAAAACACAAAAAGAGTTTAACCCTGAAACGATGCAGCAGGTTTCCGACCTGCCGGTATCGGAATATCTGAACCGCTGGCTTCGGGAAAGCGTGATGAACCTTCCGCCCGAAACCTATGGCAGATATGCTTATGATCTGGGAAGAGTAGTTGTCCCATACTTTGAAAAGAAGCGGCTGTCTTTGAAAGCACTCTCTCCGCGCGATCTGGAAACGTTCTTCCGCTATGAGCGTCAGCAGGAGGAGGCCAGTGTACAGCAGCTTCTGGATTGGCACAAGGAGTTGACCGATGCCCTACAATATGCCGTTGACAATAATTGGCTGAAGGTCAGCCCCATCAAAGAAGTTGACCCCTGCCTTGATAACTCCCCGGTACTTTTCACCGACTTCATCACGGACTGGTTGAAAATGATGAAGTCACGAGTGGAAATCACAACCTATACCAGCTATGAAAGAGCAATCGTTCACAAGATCGTCCCATATTTTGAACCGCTCCACTATACATTGCAGGATATGGAACAGCATCCCAAATACATCCAAGACTTCTACCAGCATGAGTTGGATCGTGGCCTTACGGCAAACACCGTCATTCACTATCACGCCAACATCCGCAAATGCTTGCAGTACGCTTTTCAAATCGGCATGATCCGTTCCAACCCGGCAGATCGCGTTGAACGTCCTCGTAAGGAAAAGTTCAAGTCGGAGATTTACAGCGGTGAAGAACTGGAGCAGCTTTTCAAAGCGATTCAAGGTGACCCTTCGGAGTTTGGCGTTATCATGGCTGCATTCTACGGCCTGCGGCGCAGTGAAGTTGTTGGCTTGAAATGGGATGCCATTGACTTTGAAAACAAGAAAATCAGCATTCAGCATACGGTTGTGACCGCAAAGGTCAACGGAACGCTAACAGAAATCGCACGAGATAAGACAAAAACAAAGTCGAGCTGCCGGACACTTCCCCTAATCCCTGCCTGTGAGCAGATGCTCAATAAAATGAAAAAGGAGCAGGAGCAGAATCGGAAGGTCTGCGGCAAAAGCTATTGCACCGATTATCTTGACTATATCTATGTAGACCCGATGGGAAAACGGATTCGGCCCGATTTCCTGAGCCAACATTTCCCGGATTTTCTGGTCGCACACCAGATGAAGCGTATCCGCTTTCACGATCTGCGCCATAGCTGCGCCAGTCTGCTCTATGCCAATGGCGTGAGCCTGAAGGAGATTCAGGAGTGGCTGGGGCACAGCGACATCAGCACGACAAGCAACATTTATACACATCTGGATTTCTCCAGTAAGGTATCTTCGGCGAATGCAATCGTCAATATCTTCCCAGAAAACGCCAAAGTATAAAAAATGGACAAAAAAGAAAAACAGCCTAAAATCTTTCGATCCTAAGCTGTTTTATGATGAAGTGCCGATGGTGGGACTCGAACCCACATGGTTTCCCGAACGATTTTGAGTCGTTTGCGTCTGCCATTCCGCCACATCGGCTGATATTCAATTTTGAGACATTCGTACCGGTTTCTGAAGATTGGAGGGATGTTCAGGAGGGATGTAAGAAATCCTGCTTCGACAAACCTTCAAAATTCAACGCACACTCGTGAATTTCTCGTACAGACAAGAAAAATCACGAAGCGGATTTTGAGTCCCCCTCGTCTGCCATTCCGACACACCGGCTGATTCCATACAGAACAGTGATATTATAATCTATTTTTGCCGCAAAATCAAGCCGGAAAAATATTTTTTTCAAAAACGGCCCGATCTCTGGTCAGCTTCGGGTTTTTCGTGTATACTGAATGCACCATTCCGGGGAGAGTTCCCCGATCAAAAGGAGGATCTATGGATTCACTGCTTTCTGCTCCTGCGACGGCTGCACAGCGCCAGCGGGACCGCTTGCTGGGCGCACTGATCGGGCTGGCGCGCGCCACCGTCAATGAACCGAAGACCGAAGACACCGACCACGTTCTGGCCGCCGGGCTGCGGCAGGCGGCCAGGGCAGATGCCGCCGAGGACGCTCTGCGCCGGATGCAGGACATCGTCGAGACCGAGAAGCACCGGGTCGCGCCCAACTGCGCCACCTGCACCATGCGCTGCGGCAACACCGACAACTACGACCTGGCCCGGCTGTGGGATGCACCGGAGGAGCTTCGCACCCTGAAGCTGCGGCTCCTGGCTGCGCTGTTCACACTTGCCCAGCGGCGCAGCACCGACCGCATCCGGAAGGAGATCTGTGACGATCTATTTGTCCTTGCGGAAGATTGGGATTCTTCGCTGCTTTCCCCCATCGTCCGCCGTGCCGAAGAGCTATGCAAAGAGTAATTCTTTTTCAGATTCTTACGCAGATTCTTGCTGAAATCAGACCTATTTTCGAAAAACCTCTTTACAAATGATTCCGAAGTCACTATTATATAATTATATGTGACCGTTTGAAATCGATTCTTTTCATTGGGGTCATCCAGCGCTGTATACAGCGCAGATATTTTTGAGAAAGAAGGTTGAATCCATGTCTGAGAAAAAAAACGTTGTCTCCACCGCCGCAGACGCTCCTGCTGTGGAAAAGACTGCGCGTAAGACGGCCAAAGCGGACAAGGCCGCCAAAACCACTGCCAAGACCGGCAAAACGGCGCATCGCGGCCGTCCGCCGCTGGCACCGGAAGTCTATGTTGAGCACGGCGGCAAGCAGTACAACATCACCGACCTGGTAGACCGTGCCAAGGCCGATTACCGTCTGACCCACAAGGTCGGCGTCCAGTCCTGCAAGGTGTATATCAAGCCCGAAGAGGAAGCTGCTTACTACGTCGTGAACAAAGTCAGCGGCAAGCTCCCTCTCTGAGCGGCTGTGTTCCATCCGTTCCCACAACTGTGATGGCTCCACTGTGAAACAAAAAAGCGGCATCGGAACTGCATCCGGTGCCGCTTTTTTGTTTGTTTTTTACAGCTTACAACGCGTACAGCTCTGTGTACTTTCGGGTCAGGTAATCGAGGTACACCTGCGGGTCAAGGGTGCCGCAGGCATTCCGGACCACGTCGGCCGGTTCCAGCAGCTGGCCGTACTGGTGCACATGCTCCCGCAGCCAGCCGGTCACGCCGGAGAGGTCGCCCTTTGCCACCTGCCCGAACACATCGAACGCCTGCTCCATCCTGCGGAGCATCTGCGCGCCGTAGGCATTGCCCAGCGCATACGACGGGAAGTAACCGAAGGAGCCGCCGGACCAGTGGCTGTCCTGCAGGCAGCCCTCCCGGTCATTGGGGACCTCCACGCCCAGATATTCCCGATACAGGCGGGCCCACTCGGCCGGGACTTCCTCTGCCCGCAGCGTACCGCCGATGAGCTGTTTTTCGATCTCGTACCGCACCATGATATGCAGGCAGTAGGTCAGCTCGTCCGACTCGGTGCGGATGAGGCTCGGCTCCACCTTGTTCACGGCCCGGTAGAACTGCTCGGCGCTCACCCCGCCCAGCTGCTCCGGGAAGAACGCCTGCACCCTGGGGTAGATGGCTTCAAGGAACGCGCGGGAACGCCCGATGAGGTTCTCGTAAAAGCGGGACTGGCTCTCGTGGACGCCCATGCTGACGCCGCCGGCCAGGCAGGTATACTGCAAGTCATCCCGGATACCCAGCTCGTACAGCGCATGGCCGCCCTCGTGGAGGACGGAGTACATCGACGAGGCCACGTTGTGCAGGTCGTAATGGGTGGTGATGCGGACATCCTTGTTGTTGAACTCCAGCGTGAAGGGATGCTCGGTCTCGCCAAGGCCGCAGTGGCCGCGGTCGATGCCCATGACCTCCATGATGTAGTCGGCAAAGGCCTTCTGCCGCTCCACCGGATATTCCAGATGCAGGAAGCTGTCATCGACCGGGGGCTTCTCGCCGATGGCCCGGACAAGCGGCACGATGCCGTCCCGCAGCGTCTCAAAGAAGGCGTCCAGCTGCCGGGTGTCCACCCCGCGCTCATACTCGTTCAGCAGGGCGTCGTAGGGAGCCTTGGCTGCATCGTAGTAGCCCGCAAATTTCCGGTTGTAATCCACAAGCTCCTGCAAAACGGGGCAGAACGAAGCAAAATCATCGTTCTCCTTGGCCTTGTGCCAAACATCGCTGGCGCGGTTGGTCAGCTCGGTGTAGGCCATATACTCGTCCGCCGGGATGCGAGCCAGTTTCCCGCTCTCGCGGCGCAGCAGCTCCACCTCGCGCTTGTGGAGAGCATCGAGCGAGCCGGACGCCGCAGCCAGTTCATCCAGCAGGCGCTTCGTCTCCGGGTCGGTCATCAGCTTCTGGTGCTCTCCGGCTAGAATGCCGAGAGCCACGCCCCTGCCCTCGGCGGTATTCTTCGGGGCCACCGTCACGGCGTCCAGATAGAGGGAATTCTCCGCGCAGGCATAGGCGTAGAGTTTCTTTTGCAATGCGTCAAGGCGGGCCAGTTGTTCTGTTTGTTCCATGGGGCTTCTCCTTTTTCATTCTTCCGTCGGGAAGGCGGGATTTTTCCAGAAAAATTTGTGCCGGGCCTGCGGGTCCGGGTCCGGGATCTCGAACTCATACCGCTCGGTCGCATTGATGACCGTCGTGCGTCCGCAGCTACATACGCGGGGCAGCTTTGCATCATAACTCAGGTGGATATGGCCGTGCACGAACCACCTGGGCTGGTATTCTTCCAGCAGGTCATTGAAGCAGTCGAACCCCTTGTGGGCCTTGTCAAAGCCATCGTTCAGGCCGCCTGCCGGGGCATGGGTCAGCAGCAGGTCGATGCCGCCCGCGCGGTGGGCCTTGAACCAGAGCTTCCGCACCCGGCGGCGCATCTCCCGCTCGGTGTACTGGTAGGCATCCTCGTCCCGGTTGTAGCGGATGCAGCCGCCCAGCCCCATGATGCGCAGCCCTTTCCAGACGTAGACCTCATCGTCCACGCAGATGCAGCCGCCCGGCTCATCGTGGCGGTAGCTGCCGTCGTGGTTGCCGTGTACGTATAAGATCGGGGCCGAGGTGAAATTCGTCAGGTATTCCAGGTATTTCTTGGGCAGGTCGCCGCAGGAAAGGATCAGGTCGATCCCCTGCAGCCGCTCCCGTGTGCAGTAATCCCACAGTGCTTTGGAGGGGGTATCCGAAATCGCAAGTATCTTCACGTCCGCAATGCTCCGTTCTGTTGAATTTTTTGCTCGTTACAGCGGCATCCCTTTCAGGCTGCCCAGACCATTGATCTCCATCAGGCCGCGCGTTTTGACGTCGAGGTCTTCGTAGAGCGGCAGTGCGCCTTCCACGCATTCGCCCAGCCAGTCCATTTCCATCAGCTCTTTGGGCGTGTAGGTATCCCCCTGCGGCACCATTTTCACATGCCCCTGCGCATACAGCCCGCCCGACGGGAAGATGGCCAGCTCATGCTTGCGCAGGTTCTCCTCGATGATGTTCAGCAGCTGGCGGGTGCCGCCGGCCAGCTCTTCATAATAGTCCACCCGCTCGGCATCGCTCTGCAGGCCCCACCAGTAGTTGACTGCCTTGCCGCTGGCCTCGCTGCCCCAGGTGCCATTGAAGATCGAACGGATGATGCCGATGTAGAAAGTCTCCCACTTCCACACCGGCAGCGCCACCGGCTTCAGGCTGCCGTCCGGCAGGCGGCGGCAGAGGCCGAAGTCGCGGTTGCTGTCCGCCGGTTCATTGCTGCTGCGGGCGTAGAGCAGGGTGATGTCCTCCCGGTCGGAGAAATCCAGCGGCTGACCCTCCACCGGCACACAGGCCCAGCGGAGCACCACATGGCCGTCCGGCCGGACGGCCCGCATCCCGCGCGCAAAGGCGTTGACCGCCGCCGGGATGCCGTACACCGGGTTCGCGGCCACATAGCCCACCCGGTCTGTCTTGGAGAGGATACCCGCCAGCATACCCAGCAGGTAGTTCACCTCATAGGTGCGCGGGTAGTAGGTGCGCACCAGCGGGTGCGGGGTGTTCAGGCAGCAGTTCAGGATTTTGGTCTTCGGGTGCTGGGCCGCCACCTTCAGGCAGGCAGGCCGCATCCGGATGCTGGTGGTGAACACCACATCCGCATTGTCGTGGGCCACTTCTTCCAGGATCTGTTCCGCATCCACCTCCGGGGACACGTTTTCCCGGTTGGTGATGACGAGCCGGTCGCCAAATTCCGCTTTGAGGGCCTCGATGCCCTTTTCGTGGCCGCGCACCCAGGCGCTCGTTTTGGCGTCGTATTCGTGCAGGAAGACCACCTTGAGCTGGCTGGGCTTCTGGCTGAAGATGTTCAGCTTGCTCAGCAGCGGCTCGCTGGCGGAGTTCGGCTCCAGCGAGAGCGTTACCGCGTGGGGCTCGGTCAGGATCTTGATCTCATCCCACAGCTTGGAGAGGTTCTCCCGCACCTGCGCCGGGGTGGACTGGCAGGCGTCCGAATAGCGGTAGACCGAAAGGTAGACCAGCAGGGCGTCGCCCGGCGTCAGGTCCAGCGCCGAACCACCCAGCGCATAGAACTGCTGGCTGAACATGGTGTAGAGCGACGAAAAATTCATCCGGTCGTCGTCCGTCCAGGCTTCGCCCGACGCCTTGCAGACCAAAGTCTGCAATTTTGCATAGCCGCCCAGTTTGGAGAAGCGCACGTTGTTCACCTTGGACAGCTTGTAAAAATCAAGAAATTCGTAGTAGATCTTATTTTCCAGCGTATCGTTCCGGGCCGGGATAAGCCGGGTCACGGTGCCGGGGACGGTGACAGCCTCATAATATTTGAGGACGGACACCCGCTTGTTGCCCTCTTGCACATAGAACCGGTTCAGGTATTCGTAGGCGATGATGGGGGTATGGATGCCCTCTTCCAGATGGGCATCGCAGAGGTTCGACCACTTGACGGCGAACTCGGTGTCATCGTCCAACAGGGGCATGAAGTTGGCGGCAAACGCCGTGTGGCGGCCGCTGGTCTTGGTGCCCACGATGCTCTCGGCAGGGATGTCCACCAGCCCCAGCGGCTCCTGCGCCACGATGTCCACACCGTTCAGGATCTCATCCAGGACTTTCAGATAAGGCGACTGCCCCCGCGCGACGCAGGCACGGTATGCACGCTGGCCCGCACGCAGCGCATTTCTGTAATCTTCTATCATAGCAAGACTCCTTCCAGGGAAATGAAGGGTTTCTTCCACTCTTTGGAGCATACACGGCTCCAAGCACAGTATACCATGAAATTTGGATTTGTGGGAGATTTTCTCCCCCGAAGGAGTTGATTTCAGTCAAATTTTCAGGTACGATAGAAAAGAAGAGCGTATTTTGAGAGGTAACGACTATGCAAACGGAACAGCTTCCCCGTCTGGAAGCAGGCGAATACCCCGGCGGCATCTGGTATTATGAGCCCCACACCTACCTGCCCTACCGCTATGTGCTGGGCCGGGTGGGCAGACACCCGCTGGTCTGCATCGGCATCAACCCCAGCACCGCGCAGCCCGGCGCACTGGACCCCACCCTGAAAAGCGTGGAACGGCTGGCCAATGCCAACGGCTTTGACAGCTGGATCATGTTCAACGTCTACCCCCAGCGTGCCACCGACCCCAACGATATGGACAAGGTCCCCGACCGCGCCCTCTGCGACGAGAACCTGCTCTGGCTCCGGGCCGTGCTGGCCGAGACCGAGCCGACCATGTGGGCGGCCTGGGGCACCCTGATCGAAAAGCGGGATTACCTGCCCGGCCTGATGCGGGAGATGGTGGCCCTGACCCGTGAGCGGGAGATCCCGTGGGTCACCTTCGGCAAGCGGAGCAAGAAGGGCCACCCCCACCACCCGCTCTACCTGCGCAAGGATTCCACCCCGGAGCCGTTCGATGTGGAAGAATATCTCGACACCTGTTTCTGACCAAGGGAGGCCTGCACCATGACACCGGAACACTATCAGAAGATCCTGCACTGGCTGAACGCCCACCCGGCGGCAAAGCAGCTCGTCATCCTGCTGAACCACTGGCTCCCGGCGGTGCCGTTCGTCTGCTACCCGGTACTGCTGGTGCTGCTGAACCTTCAGTGGTTCCGGCTGCTGCGGGGCGGGCTGGACCAGACCGCCCTTGATTTCATGCAGTGCATCGCCCGCGCCATTCTGGTGCCGGGGTTCGTTTTTCTGGGCGGCACTCTGCTGCGCAAAAAGCTCAACTTTCCCCGCCCGTATGAGCAGCCCGGCTTCACCCCGCTGGTGGAAAAGGAGACCCGCGGCCAGTCCTTCCCTTCCCGCCACGCGCTGAGCGCGGCCGTTCTGGCGGCCGTGTGGCTCTCTTTTTATCCGGCGGTCGGCGGCGTCATGGTCGCTGTCACCGTGGCCATCTGTGTGCTGCGGGTGCTGGCCGGAGTGCATTTCCCGCGCGATGTCATCGCCGGTGCCCTGCTCGGTTTTTCGCTTGGCATCGTCGGAATGCGGCTGCTCTGAGAGCTGCTCGACCCGCCCGGCCGAAAAATTTCAAAAAAATCCACTTTTTTGCTTGACAGAACCCGATGGGTATGGTATTATACTTCTCGCAGCCCGCCTCCGACGGTGGCCTGCCCAAGATAAGGAACCCAATGGGATAACAACGTGCGCCCGTAGCTCAGGTGGATAGAGCAACTGCCTTCTAAGCAGTGGGCCGGGGGTTCGAGTCCCTTCGGGCGCATTATGTGGTGCCTTTAGCGTAGTCGGTTAACGCGCCAGATTGTGGATCTGGAGACCGTGGGTTCGAGTCCCACAAGGCACCCTCTCATCAAAAAGACCAAGAATCAAATGATTCTTGGTCTTTTTTCTTTTGTGTTTCTCTGTGGGACTCGAACAGCACGGCCCCGCCAGCGGCGGGGTAACAAACAGCCCGGTGGGCTGTTTGTTAGTGCGCGGGTCCTGGACCATTAGGAATGTCTACCGTGGTCCCACGTTGGGTGCCTTGTGGGACTCGAACAGCACGGCCCCGCCAGCGGCGGGGTAACAAACAGCCCAGTGGGCTGTTTGTTAGTGCGCGGGTCCTAGACCACTAGGAATGTCTACTGTGGCCCCACGTTGGGTGCCTTGTGGGACTCGAACAGCACGGCCCCGCGTTTCTCTGCTTCCACCGTTCCAAAACGACCCCAGCCGCAGCACAGAAGCCCCCACTTCTGCGCTGCGGCTGTTTTTTTTCAGCTGTTGAGCTGTTTCATGATCTCCCCGACTTCTTTGCTGTTGTAGCCTTCCTTCAGCAGCTCCGTCCGGATGGCGGCATCGCTCCGGCCCTGGCTGCGCAGGCGGGCGGCGGTGTAGGGCACTGCCGTGCTGCCCAGCACACCGCTCTTGCCCACGTTCAGGTTCCCGCTGCCCGGACCCGACGTGCCCGAAGCCCCCGCTGCTGCCGCTTTCTGGGCCGCTGCCGCGCTGGCTTTCTGGGCCTGCTGGGCCGCCTTGGACTGCTTGAGGGCCCATTCGCCCTTGGCGATGTTCAGTTTTTCGCTGGTCACCTGATTATTGAACTGCTGCTGGCGGAGCTTGTCCTGATACTGCTGCTGCGCAAAGTCGTTGTCGTACTTCTGCTGCGCCTGCGCGTTCTGGACCTGCTTTTCCTGCATCTGCTGGTTCCAGGCCGTATCCGCACGGTCTGCCTCATAGGCATGGTTGTTCGCGTAGATGTTGTACCCGGTGTTCACGAGCGACCCCGCCAGCGAGCCGAGGCCCGTGGTGCCGGAGAGCGCGATCTGCACCGCGTCGCCGATGAGGCCCAGCACCGTGACCGCATTGTTGAACCGCTGCTGCTTCTGGGCAGCGGCCTCCTGTTCCTGCGCGGCGTAGTTGCCATACAGGGTGTCCAGACGGCTCAGGTAGTCCTGATACTGGCCGTAGTCCTGCTGATAGGCCGTGTTGTAGGCGTTGCCCAGCTGTTCCAGCCGGGTGTAATAGTCCGAAAGTTTCTGCTGATACAGCCCCTGCGCGTTCTGCTCCTGCGTGTTGAGCTGGTCCAGCCGGGAGACCAGCGCATCGCCGCCGCTGTCGTAGGTGTCCAGCGCCAGCTGATACAGCGTCGGGATGGCCTGATTCAACGCCCCGATCTGCTGCTGGTAGGCCTGCTGGGCCACGCTGGCCGCATAGCTGGAGCCGTAGCCGCCCGTCAGCGCAGCGGCCTGTGCGGCAGCATCGGCGCTGGCGTTGTGGGCGTTCTGGGTGTACGCCTGCGCATACTGCTGGTACAGCGGGTCCTGCGCGTAGTTGTAGTGGAACGCTCTCCGCGCGTTCAGGTCGTTCAGGGTGCGGTCGATCTGGTCCTGATACCGGCTCTGGTAGTTGCCGGGGGCAGCGCTCTGCTGCGCTTTCAGGGCCGCTTCCGCTTCTGTCACCCGCTCAGAGGGCTGATACCCCGCCGACGCCAGTGCATCCTGCACCTCCTGGCGGCTGTTCAGCCCCTCGGTGGAGTAGTTCTTTTTCTTGTCGCTTGCCATAGAGTCTCCTTTCTCACTGCAGTTTCCGCAGCTTGGCCCCCAGCTCGTCCGAGACGTTCTCCACGTCCAGATTGCTCAGAACGTATTGCAGCTGCTCCTGCATCTGGTAGAGGTAGTTCCGCAGTGCGCGGGCATCCTCCGGGTCCATCTTCTCACTCAACTTCGGCAGGCCCAGCTTGCTCAGGCCCGAAATGCTTGCCATCCTGTCATGCCTCCTGTTCCATCAGTCTGCCCCGCGCCGTCGCAAGGGTGCGCGCCAGACTGCGCAGGGTGATCTGCCCTTTGCCGGTCAGCCGCAGCCGGAACATGCCGCAGCGGCGGGGCGCAAGGTGCAGGTCGAGCCGCTTCTGCTTCCCGGCCACGGCCCATTCTGCCAGCTTCTCCCAGGGGCCGTCGTCGTAGCAGATTGCCAGCTCCACATTGCTGGCGCATACGGCATCCATCTGGAGCGTCAGCCGGGAGAGATACCGGTCCTCGGCCTCGTCCATCCCGAACGCACCCGTGATGAGTTCAAAGTCCACCGTCTCCTCCACGCCCTCGGTGGTCTTCCAGTCCCGTTCACGGCTGGGGTCAGCGGCCCAGATGTCGTGTCCATCCCAGAGGTAGAGCTGCCCGCCGGTGCTGGCCATGGCGTAGGAGCAGCCGTCTTCCTCCTGCCAGAGTCCCCGCTCGGTGTCGTAGACGAGGAGCCGCTCTTCGAGCGCGTCTCCTTCCCGGCCGCTGTCCCGCGCCAGATAGAGGTAATAGCGGCCATCCAGCGCACCGCCCACCGCCGTCTGCACGTTGGAGAGCCGGGCCGTGTTCAGTTTTTCGGACACCTTGGTGGGGATGCTCCCATCCCAGGCCATCACACCGTCCGGCGAGAGATAGTAAAGTGTCTCGTTCAGCACGCAGAGGCTGCTGGCCGCGTTCCGGGCCACCCCACGGCAGCGCAGGGAACTGAGCTGGAAATCCGACGGCTTGGAGCCGTAAAGCTTGTGCAGGGCGTTCTCCTTGAAGAACAGCACCGACCCCAGGCAGGTGGCCGCGCCGGTAAACGGCCCGTCGCTGCCCACCGTGACCGCATAGCTGTCCTCTGCGATGCCGCGGTAGGAGAACCAGTTGGTGGGGTCGCCCAGCTTGCAGCCGTAGATGACGTTCTCATTCTGCGCGCAGCCCCACAGCCGGTTGTCGCACTCGGTCAGATAGTCCAGGTCCGGCACCCGGCGTTCCAGCCGGAAGGCATCGGTGTTCCCTTCCATCGTCGCGCCTTTGCCGTCGATGCCGGTCCAGCGGAGCATCTCCCGGCCCTTGGTCAGGGTCCCGTAAAAATAATCACCGCCCGGCTCGGCCTGCACCTGTACCCAGTCGTCGCCGCACGCCGTGACGATGCGGTCTCCTTTCAGCTCCTTCCAGTGCAGATCATCGCCGTCCTCCACGCCGCTCACCGTCACGGTATCCCAGACGGCAAAATTCTTCCCGATGCCGCCCGCCTCGATCCGGCACCACTTCAGCTCGATGGCCGACCAGTTGCCCGAAGCCTCGTTGTAGACTTCCAGCACGCTCTCGCTGCTGTACGGCTTCTGGATGTTGTTCACCTTGAGGAACAGCTGCCCGTCCGCCGGATTTTCCGGCTCCTTTGTGCCCTTGCCGGAAACGGTATAGGTCTTGCCGGACGCATCGCAGGGGGTCAGCACCACATCGGCACCGCCGCTGTCCCACACGGCGCCGAGCTTCGTCACCGAACGGTCCCGCGTGTCAAAGGCGATCTTGTCCGGGAAGATGATGACCTTGGTGCCCATGCCCACCATCTTCTTTTTGCTGTCCGCCACCGCGTTCCAGAAAAACTCGGCCTCCTGCGGGGTCTCATCCGAGTTGTAGATGAGGTTCTTCCCCGCCGCTACCAACAGGCCGTTCAGGTGATAGATGCCGTTCATCTGCACGACGCTCCGCAGCCTGCGGCGGGGGATGCGGGTGCTCAGTGCCGGGAAGTCCCGGCTGCTGAAATTTTTGCTGCTGCCCGCCTCGGCCTCGGTACAGCTGTACGTCTCGTTCAGGCCGCCAAAGGCCCGCAGCAGGGTGCGGCTGGTCGCTGCCGCCGCACGGCTCGTTCCGCTCATCGCGTCCACCTCCTCACCAGCGCCACTGCGCCCGGCAGCGGGGCGGGTGCTTCTGCCGCAGCCAGACAGCCAGTTCGCTCAGCAGGCCGCTGCACTGAGCCTGCTCCCCGGCATAGCGGTCGGTCTCGCCCAGAGCCGCATCGATGCGGGCGCACAGAATGTGCGGATACAGCGCATCAAAGGGCACCGGCACCAGCAGTACCGTGTCATCGGGCAGCGCCTCCCCGCTCCACGCGAGGTCGGCCCCTGCGGCGGCGTATTCGTCGGCCCTGCTCTTCTCAAACAGCTGCTGGCGCAGCAGCGCATCTTCTTCGCAGAGCCAGCGGCGGCAGGTCTCGTCCGAGATCTTGCACCCCGGCCGCAGCTCCCGTGCGCGCGCCAATGCCTGTTCTACCGTCATTGCAAAACTCCTTTCGTTTTTGAAAAAAGCCCGGCAGGGCGATGTTCCCGGCCGGGCCGCTGTTTTCTCAGGTCACTGGGCCGCGTTTTCAGCTGCCGCGATGCGGGCAGCCGTCCGCTCGTCCTGCATCTGGCTGTGTTCCAGCACCTCCGCTACTTCGGGCGGGACCTCCACCTCCACGCCCCGGCGGATCTTGTAGTTCACGCCGTTGACGCTGACGAACAGGTCCTCCTTATAGCGGCTGTTGTCCTTGAACAGCTTGATGCGCACTGCCTTTTTCTCGCTCATAGAAACTCCTTTCTGCCCTCCGTCGCAGGGCCCGCCTGTTTTTGTGTCTTGCGTTTTTCTCGTCCCGCAGGGCCAGAACCAGCCCGCCAAAGGAGCGGGTCAGTTCGCCGCCGCATTGGCCGAGTAGCTGGACACGCTCTCGATGCGGATCATATACTGCTCCACCAGACGCTCGGCGGCGCGCATCCCCTTCCAGCCCACGGAAGCGCGCTGGTTCAGCGGGTCGTCGCCATAGCCAAGCTGCTTGACGATGTGCTCCAGACCGCCGCCTTCCAGCTCGGTGACGCCATAGGCGTGGGCACCCAGCACCAGCGTACCGAACACGGCCAGACCGGTCGGGCAGGTGGCGTCCTTCCAGATCTTGGCCTCGCTGGTCTCGATGAAGCGGATGTTGCCCAGCTTGCCGATCTCGCCGCGGAACATGGCCTCCGGGTCGGCATACTTATGCACCTCGATGAACTCCCGGCTGGTCTTCAGGTCGTAGGCGGCATAGGGGTGGATGATGGCGATGTAGCTGTCACCGATGGGGTCGGCGTTCATCGCGCCCAGCTGGGCTGCCGCCTGGAAGAACAGCTTCGGGGTCAGGGTGCAGGTCTTGTCCAGACCGGCGCGGCTGGTCACGGCCGTCTCGGTGCCGTCGGCACTCTGCTTGGGCGCATAGAGAACGTTGGTGCCGCCCGCCAGCACATCGCGGGTGATGCTGTCCATGGTGCGGCCCGCCTGGCTGGCCAGCACACGGGTGGCCTGCACGACGTTGTTGTCGATGGCGGTCATCTGCAGCACATCGGTCAGCGGGGTCCAGCCGCCGTACTGGTGCAAATCGCTGGTGATGGTGGTCACGTTCAGGGTCTGGCCGTTGGGGGTCACACCCTCGGTCAGCGGGGTGGTGGCCTTGGGCAGGCTGTCGTACTTGCGGAACTCGATGGTCTTGCCGCCGTTCTGGGGCACCGGGTAGTAATCCGCAAACTGGTCGTGGACGAGGCGCGGCTCGGCCTGGTCGATGAGGCGCTTCTCATAGAAGGTCTTCATCTCGGCGGTCATGGTGCCGGAGGTATTGTTCAGCGCGGCGGAAGGGTCGGCGAACAGCTGGAGGTCGAACTTCATTGCAGTGTCGTTCATACGGTTTTCCTTTCTTTCTTGCGGTGTAATATACGGACTTCTTTGATTCGCGCTCCCCTGCCAGAGGAACTGCGTTCAGAACGTGATGACTTCCCCATGGAGGGCCTTGCGTTCCAGCGCTTCCCGCTGGGCGCGGGTCATGCGGGAAACATCTGCCCCGGTCACGGCGGCGCTGCCGGGGCGGGTGCCGTTCTCTGCCGGGCGGGAAGCCCGCTGCCGGATGCGCTCTACGACGCCCTGCTCTACGGCGTGGGCGGTCTGGCGCAGCGCGTCCTCGTAGTGGGCCAGACGGTAGGCGTCCGCCATCCGCATTCCCGGCAGCTGCATCAGACGGCGCATCTCTGGGTGCTGCAGCTCCGCTTTCAGCGAGAACTCCGGCATCACCTGCCGCAGCGCTGCCTCTTCGGCTGCCCAGCGGCTGTGCAGGGCGGCCACGGCCTGTCGGCCCGGCAGATGCTCCGGCAGCGGCGGGCGGGGCGGTTCCGGGGTGGGGCAGAGTGCTTCCGGGCCGGGGTTTGTCTCCGGGAGCTCCTCCTTCGGGGTCTCTGGCGGCGCTGCCTCCTCCCGGCCCGGCTTCAGGGTGCCGGAGGCGACGGCCTGCCGGGCCTGTGCCTCGCTCAGGGCCGGGACGCTCCCTGCGCCGCCGTTCTCGCTGCCGCCCTCTGCGAACAGTTGCAGGTCCATCATGGCCGCTTCGCCCCGGCGGCTCAGGTCTGCAAAGCGGAGGTTGTCCGGGTAGCGCTCGGCCAGCAGGGCAAACCCGGCCTTGGCCAGCTCAAAAGCCCCCTCTACCCACGGCTCCTGCGGGGCGGCGGCGGTCACGGCCAGCCGGGGGCCTTCCGGCTCATCCCAGGCATCGCTGCGGGCGGTCTTTTCCCCTGCCAGCAGGCTCACCAGAGCCTGCATCAGGGTGCTGGCACCGGCGCAGACGATGTCCTGCCCGGCGGGGGCATAGCCCGCGTGGCCGGACGCTTCCAGCCGCAGGGTCAGGCCCTCCGGGCCATCCAGTTCACTGTAGATCACACGGATCATCGGTTCTCCTTTCCAAGGCCCATGGCATCTGCCGCGGCCTTTGTGCTCAAATTATCTGCGGGGCCGGTCACAGCGGCCTTCCCCGGCTGTTCCTGCGCCGTCAACCGGTTCTGCAAAACGGCCAGCTGCATGGCCAGCGTCCCGTTCTGCCGCACCCGCTGGCGGACTTTCTCGATGCCCTCAAAATCCATCATCTCCAGCGCTACCAGAGCCGCATCGGCGTTGGCCGGGGCAAAGAAGCCCAGCTGATAGCACTCCTTGGCGGTCTCGTTCTGGCTCAGACGGCTGAAGGTCGATTTCTTCTCGGCGCTCACCACGATGTCGAAGACCGGTTCGCGGCTGCCCAGCTCCACCCCGCCCACGGTGCCGGCCGGCTGCGGGCGGAGCGCGGCCCCGGAAAAGGGCACGAACTCGTTCTGGCCTGCGGCCCCCACGATGCGGAAGACCCGCTCTTCGTCGTAGAACTGCCGCATCAGGTCCAGGATGAGGTAACACTCCCTGGCAAAGGCGCGGTACGCGCTCTTGAGCATATCCCGGCTCAGCTTCGAGCCTGCCTCCTGTAAGGCGGCAATGGCCGAAGCCGCTGTCACGCCGCCAGCAGTGCCGCCCTGGGTCATATCGCGGTTGCCGGAGATCTCCTTCAGTTCCTCGATGCGGCTGTTGCGGTAGCTCAGGCTGTTGCCCTGCAGGCCCGCCGTCTGCAAGGGGCGGAAACTGTCGTCGCCCAGCCGCCCCACCACATGGACGATATCCCGCGAGAGGTCTGCCAGTTCTTCTTCGTTCACACCGGCCGTGTCGCTCAGCACATACCGCTGCTTCGAGGCGAGCAGGACATTCTCATCCATCGCATGGTTCATCCGGTCGATGGCGGTCTGGCACTCCTTCATCACATCAATGTATCCGAAGCCCGCCGGGCTGTCCTCCTCCATGAACAGCGGGTCGAACACGAACGGATACTTGCCGTGGTCATAGAATCCGCGCCCGGCCAGCGCCGGGTCGTTCTCGCTGGCGTAGAGCACCACCCCGTTGCAGAACTTGCAGTAGTGCAGCAGCACCCGGCCCTCGGCGTCCGGCTTTTTGTAGTACCAATCCACCACGACGCTCTTTTCGGTGGTGTCCAGCCCGCCGTCGTGGAGGAACCGGGGCACATCCAGCACACTGGCGCTGTGGCCCTTGAGCTGGGGCCAGCGGGTCTCCAGCTGTCTTGTGTTCTCCATCCGCAGCGAGAAGAAGTTCGGCGATGCCTGGATATCCTCCACGCCCGGCTCCCAGTAGAGCATGAGCAGATTCATGGGCCGGATGGCGATCTCGCCCAGGCCGCCGTGCGCTTCCGGGTCCCAGAAGACGCCCTTGACGCCGGTGCCCTGCTTGAGCTTGCGCCACCAGGTGTCGCTGTACACCTGCTCGTAATCGGCCTGTTCCAGCACCACCGGCAGGATGCTGGAAAGCACCCGCGCGGTCTGTTCGTCGTCTGCCGCGCGGGGCAGCACGTTCGGAGCCGGGTAGTTGTCCATCGCATCGGCGTGTTTGTTGGCGATGGAGTTGAACAGCCACCCGCTGGACGGCTGGGGCTTGCCCTCCATCATCGGGTTCTGGTAATTTTTCCAGTGCCCCATCCGGAACCACAGTTCGTTGTCCACCAGCCGTTTGTCGAGCGCCGCCTTGCCTGCCTTGTACTTTTGCAGAACAGCCGCCGCCTCTGCGACCTCCTCCGGCCCGATGGGCAGTTTTTCTTCCACGATATCCAAAATCTACTCCTTTCTAAATCCGATAAAACCTCGCCTGCCGGTGCAGTTCCAGCGGGTCGTCCCCCACCGGCGGGCGGGCCGTGTGCCGGGGCGGCGAGATGGGGTGTTCCATCAGAACGTACCGGCACTCGTCGTAAATGTGGTCTTCCTGCCGGGTGTCGATGTCCTCCACGTTGCTCTCGTCGTACACCAGATTCGGGATGGTGCGCAGGAAGTGCCTGCAAGTATCGAACACCTGAAACATAGGCCGCCCCTCTCCGTCAAACGCCAGCCGGTAGTGGAACTGCATCTTACCGGCCAGTCGGGTGTGGTCGCCGGGCATCCAGTGCAGGAAGTTCGGCCCCCGCTCCATCATGGCGGCGATGCTCTCGCCCCGGCTCTCGTCGAAGATGGCCGGGTCCGCAATGCCCTGAATGACCCGGCCGCGCAGCTGCGGGTCGTTTTGCTCCACCTCCCGGATGCGCCGGGCCTGCTCCACCGGGTCGATCCGCAGCCCCTCGTTCGGGCGGCCTGTGCAGCCGTACAGCTCTTTTATGCGGTAGAGCCGCCCTTCCTCATCCGCCGCGTACCACCCCACCGAGAACGGCTTCGAAAACCCGAAGTCGAACCCGCGGTAGATCTTCCAGTGCTTTGGGATGGGGAACGGTGCGATGACATGGGTCCAGCGCTGGTCCTGATAGTGGGCGGGGTCGTTTCGCCACTCGGTGAACACCTGACCGGAGAAGCTGTCCCAGCTGCCATAGAGCAGAGCCTGTTTTTCCGCTTCGGGCAGAGAGGCCAGACTTGCAAGGTAATCCGGGTCGTTTTCCAGCAGGGCCGGGTTGTCGAAGACGCTGGATGGGATAAACACCCGCGCCCGCTGCAGCACCTTTTCCGTCCCATCCGGCATCCGCACCGGGAACGCTTCCACGATGGGAGTGCCGGGCGGGGCCGGGGTGATGAACCGGGCCTTGACCCAGCCGTGGCCGACGCCGCCGGGGTTGGTGGTGGCCCGCAGGTACACCCGCGTGCCGGGCCCCGTGGGGCGGTTGCGGCTCATCATGTAGCTGTACTCCTCCCATTCGAAGTGGGTCAGCTCATCGAAGCCGATGAAATCAAAGGCCTTGCCCTGATAATTCGTGCGGTCCTTGGTGTACTGCATCGAGCCGAAGTAGATCTTTGCCCCGCTGGGGAAGACCCACACATGGCTCGTGGCGTTGTACTGCGCCTCCGGGAAGGCCCGGCGGTAGTAGACCAGACTCTTGTCCACGAGGTCGCTCAGCTGGGGAAAGGTCTTGCGCAGGATGAGCCCCCGGTAGTGCGGGATCTGCACCTGCCGCAGCGCCTCGATGATGAGCGCATCGCTCTTGCCGCCGCCTGCCGCGCCGCCGTAGAGAGCCTCCGGCTCCGGTCTGCGCATGAACTCCCTCTGCCGGGGCTGGGGCCGCCAGACGACCGGCGCATTCGTTCCTGTCTTCATACATCCTCCACCGGCGGCAGCAGCACCACGCCGCACTCCCGGCCCTCCGCATCCGCGCCCTGTTCGTTCAGCGCCTTGGCCACAGCGGCCAGGTCTTTGAGCACCGCAGTGGCTTCCTTCAGGCCCTTCATGGTCCCGGCCGCCTCTGCACCGTCGCGGCGGGCCGCTTTCTGGCGGGTGTTCAGCTCCTTCACCTCCTGCGCCAGCATCGTGCTCAGCGTGTCCGTGGCGCGGTGCAGGTTGTCCAGCCCCTTGCCCGCCGAAGGTCGTATCTTCTGCGCCATTCGGTTTATTTCACATCCTTTCGTTTTGGTTTGTCAACATAATACCACCAATTATCTTTTCGCAACAGTGCAACCTTTCGCAGGCCCGCTCTGTAGTTTTTTGCGAGCATTTTCCTTTATGTACAATTTTTCTGCATAAAAATCCCCCTGTCCGCGTTCTTTTTCCGCAAACAGGGGGATCTACCCTCAATTTTTTAAGGAAACGCATAAAAATGGGCTGGCGTATCGTTTTCAAATGGTTTATACTAGAACTAAACTTCGTCTCATTTCGACCTTCGGAGGTTTTTTATGGTACACCCCGATCAGCTGCCTGCGCAGCTTGCCCGCAGGTTCCGGCCTGAATGGCGGCTCGTGTTTTTCTCCGCCTTCGGGTTCGGCCTGCTCGCGCACTTTTATAAAATGGCCAACTGGCTCCCCAACTGGGATTCCCTCGTCTTCCGGTACGATGCCCAGCAGATGCTGCAATATGGCCGCTATTTTCTCTCGCTGGCCTGCGGGCTCAGCTCCTATTACGACCTGCCATGGCTGAACCTGCTGCTGGGCTTGTTGTTCCTGGCTGGTTCGGCGGTCTGCGTGGCGGCGCTGCTGCACCTGAAAAAGCCGGTGGCGCTGGTGCTGGCCGGGGCTTTGATCGCGGTCTTCCCCACCGTCACCTCCACCTTTGCCTATGAATACGTCGCCGACGGCTACTGTCTGGCCATGCTGGCCGCCTGCCTCAGTGCGCTTCTGCTCACCCGGCCGGGCTGGCGTTCCTTCTTCGCGGGGGCAGCCTGCCTGTGGTTCTCCGTGGGCATCTATCAGGCTTATCTGACCGTCACCATCACCCTGCTTCTGGTCTGGCTGCTGGACGATCTGCTCTTTCACCGCCGCAGCGCTGCCGCGTCCCTCCGCAGTGCGGGGCGGTTTCTGGCAGGCGGTGTGCTGGCCGGAGCGGTCTATGCTGTGGCCCTGCAGCTGGTTCTGGCTTTTTCCGGCACCGCCCTGTCCGACTATCAGGGCATCGACACCGTCGGTTCGCTCCACCTCTGGTCGGCTCTGCACGGCTGCTTCACCCGCTTCTTCCGCTTCTTCTTTGACCTGCACAACGGCCTCACGGTCTGGTTTGTGCTCAACGTTCTGGTCTTTGCCCTGCTGGCCGTTTTCCTGCTGACCACCCTCGTACAGCAGACCCTTTGGCACGACCCGGCCCGCTTTTGGCTCCTGCTCGTCTATCTGGCCGCACTGCCGCTGGGGGCCGCGGCCCTCTATTTCCTCAACCCCTGCGTCGATTACCACAACCTGATGACCATGGGCTACGCCGCCTTTTATCTGAGCTTCGTGCTGTTCTACGAGCGGCTGGACGGTCTTTCCCCGCGCGCTTCCGCGCTCCGGAGCTGGGCCATCCTCCTCGTGGGCGAGGCCGTCGTCTTTTACTGCATCGTGCTGGCCAATGTCTGCTATCACCTGTCCCAGATGAGCTATGAGCGCTCCTACGGCACCCTTCTGCGCATTGCAGACCGCATCGAGCAGCTGGACGGCGCGGACGCCTGCACCCAAATCGCCGTCATCGGCCACCTGCCCGATTCCAGGGCTTACTCCGCCGACCTCTCCCCGGAAATGACCGGTTACACGGCCGGCCTCATCCTCCGCGCTGACAAGCAGTCTATGGGCCAGAGCGTCCTCACGGCTGCATTGAACGACTACTGCTCCACCGACTACACCTTTGCCACCCGCGCAGAAAAGCAGCAGCTCCTCGCGCTGGACGAAGTCCGTCAGATGCCCCTTTGGCCGCAGACCGGTTCGGTCGCAGTCGTGGGCGATACCATCGTCATCCGGGCGGGAGAGGGGATCGATGCAGATGACTGAACTTCCCATCCTCTATTTTCACGCCGATGACTATGGCATGACCGCCCACGGCGATGCTCTCATCCGGGACTGCCAGACCCACGGCTGCCTGAACAGCGTCAGCATCGTGCCCAACGGTTCGCTGGAAGAAGCCGTCGCCGCGCTGCGCCCTTCCGGGCTGAAGCTGGCCGTCCACCTCAATCTGGTGGAGGGCAAAGCCCTTTCTCCCGCTGCGGAGATCCCGCTGCTCGTCCGGCCGGACGGCAGCTTCTGCAACTCCTTCACCGGGCTGCTGCGGCTCTCGCTGACGCCCCGGCGCAGGGCCTTTGCCGCCCAGCTCTACCGGGAACTGGAGCGTCAGCTCCTCGCCTATGCCGCCCTCTTCCCCGCCGGGACGCCCCTGCGCATCGACAGCCACCAGCACACCCACATGATCCCGCTGGTCTTCCGGACGCTGCTGCAGATCCTTGCCGACCACCATCTCCCGGTCGAGCATCTGCGCATTCCGGCCGAGCCGCTGTCGCCCTTTGTCGGCTGTCCCCGGCTCTGGGGCAGCTATTCCGCCGTCAATGCCGTCAAGCAGGCCGTGCTGAACGGCTGCTGGCTGCTGGACCGCCCCGCATTCCGCCGCAGCGGCATCCCCACGGCCCTGTTCTGCGGCATCCTCTTCTCCGGCCACATGGACGCCGACCGCGTCCGGGCCGTGCTGCCGCAGTACCTCCGTCTGGCGCAGAAACGCGGCCAGCCGGTCGAGCTGCTCTTCCACCCCGGCGGCGTGGAGCCGGGCGGGCCATTCTTTGACCCGCAGAAGACCGATTTTCACCCCTTCTACCTGTCCGAGGGCCGGGCGGTCGAGGCCCATGCCCTGCACACCCTCAGCCGAAAGGAGGTCGAACACCTTGGCCGCTGAACCGCTTCTCTCCGTCATCCTCCCCGCCCACAACGAAGCGGAGAACATCCCCAAAATGGCCCGGCGGCTGGCCGAGGTCCTCACCGCCGCCCACATCCGCTACGAGGTGCTCTTCGTCAACGATGGCTCCACCGACAACAGCTGGGACGTCATCCGCCAGACGGCGCAGGCGTACCCGCAGGTGCGGGGCATCCGCTTCTCCCGCGCTTTCGGCAAGGAAGCCGCCCTGTACGCCGGGCTGCAGGCCGCCCGCGGCGACTGCTGCGTCACGCTGGACTGTGACTTGCAGCACCCCGTAGAAACGATCCCCGAAATGTACCGGCTCTGGGCTCAGGGCATCGAAGTCGTAGAGGGCGTCAAGCGCGAGCGCGGCACCGAAAGCGCCGCCCACCGCACCGCCGCCCGCTGGTTCTATAGGCTCATCAGCAAGGCGGCCAAGACCGACCTGCGCAGCAGCTCCGACTTCAAGCTGCTGGACCGCAAGGCCGTGCTCGTCCTGCTGAATCTGCCGGAGCGGGACACCTTCTACCGCGCCCTCTCGGCGTGGGTGGGCTTCCGCACGGCGCGGGTGGAGTTCGACGTCCAGCCCCGCACTGCCGGGCAGAGCAGCTGGTCTGCCTTCAGCCTCATCCGCTACGCCATTTCCAGCCTGGCGTCCTTCACGTCGGCCCCGCTCTACCTCGTCATCCTGATGGGCTTTCTGATGTTGATTGCCACCCTTCTGGTGGGCGGTGAGGCGTTATTCCGCTATCTTGCAGGCGAAGCGCTCGAAGGCTTCACCACGGTCATCCTGCTGCAGCTCTTCACCGGCACACTGCTCATGTTCAGCCTCGGCATCATCGGCTACTACCTCGCCAAGATCTACGACGAAGTCAAGCGCCGCCCCCGCTATGTCATCGCCGAAACGCTGGACGACGCTCCGTAAAAAAGCAAAAGATCCCCCGGTCAGCCGGGCCGCTCTCCGTTCAGAGCGTTCCAGCCGCCGGGGGATCTCTTCTTTTATCTTGTGTTACAGCGTCTCGATGCGGTCGAACAGGCCTTTTGCGCCTTCCACAGCCTCCTTGCTGCCAAAGGCCACGCGGGTGCCGTGCTGCATCGCGGTGCCCAGCTCTGCGGCCATGGCCTTCAGCGCGGCAGCGTCTACGCTGCACAGGGCCTTGCGGTCTGCGGCCAGCATCGCGTCGGTGATGCCGCAGAAGTACCGGCGGTCAAGGTCCCGCGCCTCTGCGCTGGGTTTCATGGGCTTGTCCATCTCGGAGACGGTGCCCACGATGGAATCCGTCAGGTCCTTTTCGGTGTACGCGCGGGCGGCCAGTTCCGCCGGGCCCTTTGCAAAGGTCTCGTAGCTCTCGGCCAGATGCGGGTCACGGTAGGTATACAGATACTCCGTCTCGGCGCGGGTCACCATGCCGGTGCCGTACGCGCCGCCCACCTCGCGGATGTGGTGCCACAGATACTCGTAGCTCATCACGCGGGCCAGCACCCGGCGCTCCGGCTTCCGCTCCTGCGGCCAGGTCAGGATGTCGTAGTTCACCCCGCCGTCGATGATGAAGGCTTCGTTCACCGGAGCCGTCAGCGCCTGGGTGTAGGGCCGGGCGGGCGAACGCATTCCCTCGGCAAAGGCACTGCCGGGCAGCAGGGCTTCCAGCTGCTTCCGGGCATCCTCGCTGCCGTGCAGGCTGATTGTCAGGGCTGCGTGGTGCAGCACCTTTTCCCGCACGGCTTCCAGCTTCCGGCCCAGGTCGGCCCAGTCGGCCTGTTCCAGCAGCGCGCACAGGAAGTGATACCCTGTCACGCCGCTGCATGCCTCGCTCAGCGCATACTCCACCGAATAGTGGCTCCCGGCGCGCACGGCGGCGTACTGGTTGCCCATCTGGAGGAACTGCTGCTCCATGTTCAGCTTCTGCTGGCTCAGCACACGGGCGAAGGCCGCTTCGGCCTTTGCGCCGGTCAGCCGGGTCTCATACAGCCACTCGCCGCCGAGTTCCACAGCCTTTTCCAGACTGCGCTCCAGCAGGCTCATGTTCAGGGTGAGCTTTGCGTGGCAGGGGTTCCCCGCCTGCCGCCCGGTCCAGAAGCTGATGCAGGCCTGGCTGTCGCCCAGCCAGGTGCTGCGCAGGGTGTTCAGCTCGCGGGCCGTGTGGCGCGGAGTGTCCAGCTCGTCCAGCACATCGGTCAGCAGGTCGAGATACTGCACTTCTTCGGTGGTCAGCCCGCCGAGGTCATAGTAAATGTTCAGATACAAACTGCCTTTGGAGGGATGGTGCAGCAGCTCCGCACCGGCCACGCTGCCCACAGCGCCCTCGGCGCTGGGGCTGCCCTCGCCCAGGTCTGCCACCGTCAGCGGATGGTCCAGTGCCAGCTTGCCGTCGGTACGGGCCGGGGCTGCATCGGGTTCTTCCGCCTTGGGCAGGGTCGGCACCTGAATGACCTGCACCGGCGCAGCCGCGAACAGCTCCCGCAGCAAGTCGTTGAACCAGCCGGAGGCCATCTTCTCCCGCAGGGCGGCGAAGAGCTGGTCCGTGTGGAGCAGCAGGGTCGGGTCCCCGGCGTGGAGCCAGCCGGTCGCTGCATGGATGGCGTCCAGCACACCGTCGGGCAGGCTGCCCGGCCGCTCCAGCGAGGCGAACTCTGCCGCGTTCAGGCTGGCCAGCAGCAGGTCTTCCGGGATGCCCTCGGCCAGGATGTCGTCCACGGCGCTCCGGACCCCGGCCGCAAACCGGCCTGCGGTCTCCTCGGTGGCACCGCGCAGCACCAGTTCCAGCGTGGGCTGCAACGTGCTGTCATCAAAGCCGATGTCGATGTCAGCCCCCAGCTGCTGTTCCAGAAGCGCAGCCTTCAGCGGCGACTGGTTCGACCCCAGCAGCGCATCCAGCAGGATCTCCACGCCCAGCTGGCGTTCCCGGTCGGCAAATGCGCCGGTGTACCAGGCCAGCGCACACTGCACCTGGTCGGCCTCCGGCTTTTCGGTGTAGTACGGAATGTTCACGCAGACGCCCGGCTGCTCGTCCTGCAGCGTCAGTCTGGGCTGGCTGGTGCCCTTGGGCATCCTGCTCAGGTAGTGTTCATCCAGGAAGGCCAGTTTTTCGGCCATATCCATCCTGCCGTACAAGGTCACACAGCAGTTGTCGGCGCTGTAATGGCGGCGGTACACCCGCTGGTACTTCTCATAGGTCAGCGCCGGGATGGAGGCCGGGTCACCGCCGGACACAAAGCCGTAGGCCGTATCCGGGAACATCGCCCGTTCCAGCGCATCCTGCAATTGTGCATCCGGGGAGGCCAGCGCGCCCTGCATCTCGTTGTAGACGACGCCGCTCACGGTGCCGTCGGCATCGCGGTGCCAGCCTTCCTGCTCGAACACAGCCCGGTCCACCATGGCCAGCGGGCAGAACACCGCGTTCAGGTAGACGTCCATCAGGTTCCGGAAGTCGGTCTCGTTGGGGGTGGCAAAGGGGTAGACCGTCTTGTCCGGGAAGGTCATCGCGTTCAGGAAAGACGCCATGCTGCTCTTGAGCAGCTGCAAAAACGGCGAGGTCACCGGGTACTTTTCGCTGCCCGCCAGCACCGAGTGCTCCAGAATGTGGAACACACCCGTGTCATCCGATGGGAAGGTGCCGAAGCCGATGCCGAACGCCTTGTTCACATCTTCGTTCTCCACCAGCAGGATGGTCGCACCGCTGACATCGTGGGTCAGCACGGTCAGGGTACCGTGCTGTTCGGGGCAGTCCTCGCAGCGCACGACGGTATAACCGGGATATTGCTTCATTGGGATTCTCCTTTTTCAAATGGATTTTTGTTTATTGTATCACGGTGCGCTGTAAGACGCAACAAACAATACTGGAATGTTCTCTTTTGCGTGCCAAAAGAGAACCAGAAAAGCACCCGCTACTTTCGAGGCGCGGGAGGCACGAACTAGGGGCTGCTCGCCCCTAGTGACCCCAAAGAAGAAGGCCCAACCAGAAAAATCGGGCGGTGCGCCAGTCGGCGCAAACGCTTTTCCGATTTTTCCGGCAGGGCCGATTTTGATAGGAGTCATGCGCATTCATAAAGACCGTGCGCAAAAGAGTACAAACTTACTCCGTAATCATGCCTTCTTTGCAAGACACCCGGAACAGCACAAAGCCCACAATAAACAGCACGATCAGCGAGCCGACGCCCACATTGGCGCTGCCGGTCAGCTGGCTGCCCACGCTGACGATCATGGTGCCCAGGAAGGATGCCCCCTTGCCGCAGATGTCGAACAGGCCGAAATACTCGCCCGACTTCTCCGGCGGGATGATCTTGGCAAAGTGGGAGCGGCTGAGCGCCTGCACACCGCCCTGGAACATGCCCACGACGAAGGCCAGCACCCAGAACTGCCACTGCCGGGTCAGGAAGAACGCAAACAGCGCGATGCCCGCATAGGCCGCGATGCAGACCGGGATGAGGGTGGTGGACGGATACTTCGCCGACAGCCGCCCGAAGATGAGCGCCGACGGGAACGCCACGATCTGAGTCACCAGCAGCGCCAGCAGCAGGCCGGTGGTGTCCAGCCCCAGCGCAGTGCCGTAGGCCGTGGCCATGTCGATGATGGTGTAGACGCCGTCGATGTAGCAGAAGAACGCCAGCAGGAACCAGAACACCTGCTTGTCCTCGTGCAAGTGGCGGAGCGTGTGGCCGATGCGGGCAAAGCTCTGCCGGATGGCGTGTTTCTCCACCTCCACATAATGCAGCTGCCGGTAGGTTTTCAGCAGGGGCAGAGTCATTGCCAGCCACCACGCCGCTGTGATGAAGAGCGCGATGTTCAGCGCCGTCATCTGGCTCAGGCCGATGGCCCCGGACCCCAGCACCAGCGCCAGACAGACCACAAAGGGCACACAGCTGCCGATGTAGCCCCACGCATACCCGCGGGAGGAGACTACGTCCATCCGGTCCGGGGTGGTGACATCGCTCAGCATCGAATCATAGAACACCAGACTGCCGGAAAAGCCCACCTTCGCAAAGACGAAGATGAGCAGGAAGGGCAGCCAGGTCTTGGCCAAGCCCATGGCGCAGCAGCCGGCCACGCCCACCACCAGGCAGAGAATGAAGATGGGCTTTTTGAAGCCCCGCGTATCGGCCAGTGTACCGAGGATGGGGCTCAGCACCGCCGTGATGATGGTCACAGCCGAAGCCGCATAGCCCCAGTATGCCAGATATTCCACGGAGCTCAGGCCGCCTTCTTCCGCCAGAGCGTTGAAAAAGATGGGGATGAGCGTCGCCACCAGCAGCACAAAGGCCGAGTTGCCGACATCGTATAAGATCCACGCGCGTTCCAGCCCGGTCAGGCTGAATTTTTTGTTTTGTTCCATAATCCCTCTCAATTCTCTCCAAAGGTGTGCTGATAAGCCGCATCCAGCGGCGCATCGGTGTCCAGCCCGGCCACGTACTCGTTGATGAGCCGTACCGCCAGCGGGATGGCTCTCTGGTACAGCGCATCCAGCTGCTTTCCGCTCTCGGCGCACTGCGGGTTCGGCTGCGGGTTTGCCACCAGCCCGTACATGAACTCCCACTTGCCCGCTGCCCGGATGGCCGCCAGCACCACCCAGCGCTTGACCGGGTTCGAAGCCAGCAGCATCTTGTGCACGAAGACCATGCCGGTCATGGCCTGATAGACCTCATCCACCGTGACGCCCTCATAGAAGGGAGCCACCACATTCGCCCAGATGCGGCTGGGCTGGATGTGGCTGGCCGTCAGGTCGTGCAGCGGGTCGCGGCCCTCCCGGCGGAGCAGCTGGTTGTCGAACTCCGTCTCGATCTCACAGTGGCTCACGCCGCTGGTGCGGACGTACTGCTCCACATAAGGGTGGCAGGTGCTGTCCAGCGCAAAATGGCAGATGTACCCCAGCGCATACACCAGCGCGGCATCCCGGTTTTTGGCGTTCCGGATCACGCCGCGCGCCCGCTCAAAAAAGACGGTGCCCGGCTGCTCGTGCATGGCATTGCCCAGCCGGTTCACCGGGTTGGACTGCAGCGCCTTATAGTAGAACAGCAGATCCGGCCCGTGAAGGCCTATATCGTACAGCGCACGGTACGGCTCGATCTTCTTCTGGAGCGCTTTCGGCAGCTGGGTCAGAACATCCGCGCCAAAGCAGCGGTGTGCATAGGTCGAAGGCATAAAAACTCCCCCTCATAAACTTTCATACAAGGTCAGTATACCAGAAACCGTTTCGTCTTACTACCCTTTCGGGTGTTATTTTGGTAAAATATTTGAGATATTTTTGAATTTTTCGGCAAAACAAAAAGACTGCCGCACCTTTCCACGCTCCGAGCACCGCCTCTGCGATGCCGGAATGAGGAATGCAGCAGTCTTTGTTTGCGTTGTGGGTTTACTTCTCGTACCCCTTGGGCAGCTCGTTCTTGGGGTCGCGGTCCATCAGGGTGCGGACGGCTTCCGCCGCGCCCATGCCCTCGTTGACGATGGCGTTCACAGTCTGCACGATGGGCATTTCCACCTGATACCGCTCCGCCAGTTCCAGCGCGGCGGGCAGGGCGTTCATACCCTCGACCACCATGCCGACTTCCTTGACGGCCTGTTCCGGCGCCTCGCCCTTGCCGATGAGGATGCCGGCGCGGTTGTTGCGGCTGTGCATACTGGTCGCGGTGACGATGAGGTCGCCGATGCCCGCCAGACCCGCGAACGTGTGGACGTTGCAGCCCATGGCCACGCCCAGCCGGGCGATCTCCGCGATGCCGCGGGTGATGAGGGCGGCGCGGGCATTGTCCCCGTAGCCCAGGCCGGTGGAGATGCCCACGCCCAGCGCGATGACGTTCTTCATGGCACCGCTGAGCTCCACGCCCTTGATGTCCTCGTTGGTGTAGACGCGCATGACGCTGTTGGAGAACACCTCCTGCACGAACTGTGCCGCCTCCACATCCGGGCTGGCCGAAACGATGGTGGTGGGCAGGTCGATGGCCACTTCTTCGGCGTGGGTGGGGCCGGACAGCGCCACCAGGTGCACCTTCTTCGGGCCGCCCTCCCGGCCCAGCTCATCGGCCAGAACCTCCGTCATGGTGTACAGGGTGTCCGGCTCAATGCCCTTGGCCACATCCACGATGATCTGCCCCTCGGCCACATAGGGCCGGGCCTTGGCAGCCGTGGAGCGCACGAAGACCGACGGCACCGCAAACAGCAGGATGTCCTTGTCCCGGCACACTTCCTCCACGCTCTTGGTAAAGCGCAGCTCCTCCGGGATCTTCATTCCGGGCAGATTGGGGTGCACACGGGTGCTCGACAGGGCGTCGATCTCCTTTTCGATGGCAGACCAGACCAGCACATCGTTCCCGCTCACGCACAGCATCCGTGCCAGAGCCATGCCCCAGGTGCCCGCACCCAGGATACCGATTTTCCGTTTCGTCACGTTCAAATCCTCCGAATCTGCCGCGCGGCTTTCGTCGCGGGCCTGTTGTGCGCCGCAGTGGGCGGCTCGTCTGGTCTCATTGTACACGAAACCGCCTGCAACGTCAACTCCTTGCCAGACTGCACAAAGTTAGTGCGTGTTCCCCTTCGATTTTGGGAATAACAGGGGATTTGCACAAACGAATTGCGTTGATTGGAAAAACATGTTATAGTATTCTGGTAGGAATTATAGGATATTCCCTGTTCGAACGCTCCTTTTCAGGTCTCTCGTCGAACCTCCGCAGGTTCTTTTTTGTCAGATAAGGAAGTTTTTTCAAATGCTCGAAGCCATTCTTTCCAACCGCACGGCCAGCGTTTTGTGGGAAGCGCTGCCCCGCATCCTGTCGGCGGGCCTCACCATGACCATCCCGCTGACCCTCATCTCCTTCAGCCTTGCCATGGTGCTGGCTGTGGTGGTGGCGCTGGTGCAGTACGCCAATGTGCCGGTGCTGCGTCAGCTGGCCCGGTTCTACATCTGGGTCATCCGCGGCACACCGCTGCTGGTGCAGCTGTTCATCATCTTCTACGGCCTGCCCAGCGTCGGCATCATGCTGGACGCTTTCCCGGCGGCCGTCATCGCCTTTGCCATCAACGAGGGGGCCTACTGCGCCGAGACCATGCGCGGCGCGCTGGAAAGCGTACCCCAGGGCCAGCTGGAAGCCGGTTACTGCGTGGGCATGACCTGGTGGCAGATCATGCGCCGCATCGTGCTGCCGCAGGCGCTGCGCACGGCGGTGCCTGCCCTGTCCAACTCGCTCATCGGCATGATCAAGGACACCTCGCTGGCGTCGAACATCACAGTCGCCGAACTGTTCATGGCCGGCCAGCGCGTTGCCGCTCGCACCTACATTTTCCTGCCCATCTACTGCGAGGTTGCCGTGGTCTATCTGCTGTTCTGCACGGTCGTCACCAAGCTGCAGAGTCTGTTGGAGCGTCAGCTGAACGCCCACGGTTTCCAGTGAGAAAGGGGGGACGCATCATGGCCATGTTAGAGATCAAGAACATTCACAAATCCTTTCGCACCTATGACGAGAAACCGCATTTTCACATTGGGCCGTTCCCGCGCGGCCATGCCCGCCGGGTGATCCGCACACTGGACGTGCTCCGGGGCGTGGACCTGACCGTGGAAAAAGGCGACGTCGTTGCCATCCTCGGCCCCAGCGGTTCCGGCAAGACGACCCTTCTGCGCTGCCTGAACTTTCTGGAGCCCACCGACAGCGGCAGCCTGACCTTTGACGGCGAGACCTTCGACCTCAGCAGGATCTCCGGCGCCGACATCGCCCGCCTGCGCAAAAAGACGGCCTTCGTCTTCCAGAACTACAACCTGTTCCGGAACAAGACCGCCCTGCAAAATGTCACCGAAGGGCTGGTCGTGGCCCGTAAAATGCCCAAGGCAGAAGCGGACGCCATCGGCCGGAAGATGCTGACAAAGGTCGGTCTGGCCGACCGGGCAGACGCCTATCCCCGCCAGCTTTCCGGCGGCCAGCAGCAGCGGGTGGCCATCGCCCGCGCCCTTGCCACCGACCCGGAGATCATCTACTTTGATGAGCCCACTTCGGCCCTGGACCCGGAACTGACGGGCGAAGTGCTCTCGGTCATGCGCCAGCTGGCCGAGGAGGGGATGACCATGCTGGTCGTCACCCACGAGATGGGCTTTGCGCGGAACGTTTCTTCCAAGACCGTCTTCATGGAAAACGGCGTCGTCGTGGAGCAGGCCCCCTCGCAGGAGTTCTTTGCGAACCCGAAGGAGGAGCGCACCCGCGAATTTTTGCAGAAGATCTCGCAGCACGCATAATTTATTCGATTTGATTTTCTTACTTTCGAAAGGATATGATACCATGAAAAGAAGAACCTTTATCTCCCTGATGAGCGTTCTGGCTGCTGCCGGTGTGCTCACCCTGTCCGGCTGCTCTTCCAACGCATCCAGTTCGAACAGCAATTCGAGTTCCAGGAGCGAATCCGCTGAGGCTGCTGACCAGCTTGCCTCTATCCAGGCCAGCGGCAAGCTCATCGTGGCACTGGAAGGTGCCTGGCAGCCCTGGAGCTACCACGACGAGAGCGACACCCTCGTCGGCTACGATGTCGAGGTCTCCCGCGCCATCGCCGAGAAGCTGGGCGTGGAGCCGGAATATGTCGAGAGCGACTGGGACAGCCTGTTCGCCGGTCTGGATGCAGGCCGCTATGACATGGTCTGCAACGGCGTCGAAGTCACCGACGAGCGCGCCCTGACCTACGACTTCACCACCCCCTACGGCTACATCCACACCGCCCTTGCCGTCAAGAAGGACAATGATACCATCCAGACCTTCGAAGACCTGAAGGGCAAGACCACCGCCAACAGCCTGGCCTCCACCTATATGGAGCTGGCCGAGAGCTACGGCGCTACTGTGCAGGGCATCGACACGCTGGAAGAGACCATCCAGCTGCTGACCGCCGGCCGCATCGACGCGACCCTGAACGCCGACGTCTCCTTCTACGATTATCTGAACGTCCATCCGGACGCCGACTTCAAGATCGTCGCCCAGACCGAGGAGTCCTCTCACGTCGCCATCCCCCTGCGCAAGGGCGATGCCAGCGCCACCCTGCTGGAAGCCATCAACAACGCCATCGACGAACTCCGCGCCGACGGCACCCTCAAGGAGCTGAGCGAAAGATACTTCGGTCAGGACATCTCCTCGGAAAACTAAGGCAAATTAAAATCGGCCCTGTCGAAAAATCGGAAAAGCGTTTGCGCCGACTGGCGCACCGCCCGATTTTTTGGCAGGGCCTTCTTCTTTGGGATTATCAAGGGCGAGCAGCCCTTGATTCGTGCCTCCCGCGCTTCGAAAGTAGCGGGCGCTTTTCTGGTACTCTTTTGGCGCACAAAAGAGTACATCAACCCGTCGTGTGGAAATAGTCATAGATTGTCTGCGCCAGCTGGGGGCCCACGCCGGGCGTGTTCTCCAGCTGTTCCGGTGTTGCTTCCCGGACTGCCCCCACGCTCTTGAACTGTGCCATCAGCGCTCTGGCCGTCTTCGGCCCGACACCGGGCACCTCGGTCAGGGTGGAAGAATAGCTCTTTTTCTTCATCTGCTGCTTGCGGTAGGCGTTGGCAAAGCGGTGGGTCTCATCCTGGATGGCTGTGATGAAGGTGAACGTTCCCCGGTTCATGTTGATGGCGATCTCCCGGCCCTCGCTGTCCACGATGGCGCGTGTGCGGTGATGGTCGTCCTTCACCATGCCGTACAGCGGCACATCCGCCAGCCGGGTGCCCGCCAGCGCCGCTTTGGCCGCACTGACCTGTCCCCTGCCGCCGTCCATCAATAGCAGGTCCGGCTTCTGGCCGAAGTAGTTGTCGCTCGCCTGCCCATGCTCGGCCAGCAGCGCATATTTTTCATACTCCGCCGCCCGCCGGGAGACCGTCTCCGCCAGCGAGGCATAGTCATCGGTGCCCGCCACGGTCTGCATTTTGAACTTCCGGTAGCCTGCCTTGTAGGGCTTGCCGTCCCGGAAGGTGACCATGCCGCAGACGCTGGTTCCATCGCCCCAGTTGGAGATATCGTAGCTCTCGATGGTGCGGGGCGGCTTTGGCAGACCCAGCACCTGTGCCATCTCATCCAGCAGCTTTTCCTCGCGGGCATAGCGGCCGCTTTCCCGCGCCAGACGCTCCACGGCGTTGGTGTGGGCCATCTCGACTAGGTGCGCCTTGTCGCCCCGCTGGGGGACATACAGCTGCACCTCGCTCCCCCGCTTTTCGTTCAGGGCCTGCTGCAGTGCATCGCTGTCCGGCGGCAGCTCGTCCACCGCGATGACCTTTGGGATCTGCTCATCGTCCAGATAATAGCGGGGCAGGAACTCCTCCCGCACCGCCGCGATGTCGGCGGTATCGTGGAAGAGAAATTCCCGCTTGTCCGTCAGCCGCCCCTCGCGGAAGCGCAGGACTGCCGCGCAGACGCTGCTGGGGGTCCCGGCCAGCGCCACCACGTCCATCTCCACATCCGGGTCCACGACCACCTTCTGGCCCGCCGTCACCTTGGTGATGGCGTTGATCTGGTCCCGCAGCAGAGCCGCCGTCTCAAATTCCAGCCGGTCAGACGCTTCCTGCATCCGCTCGTTCAGCGTTTTCAGGATGTCCTTTTTGCCGTAGCGGATGAGATGCACCGCGCTCTTGACGGCCTGATTGTAGTTTTCGCAGCTGATCCTGCCGCTGCACACCGCCATGCACTTGCCGATGTGGGCGTTCAGGCAGGGGCGCCCCTTGCCGCAGTCCTGCGGGAAGCGCTTATTGCACCGGGGCAGCAGAAAGGCATCCATCGCCGTTTCCGCCATCTGCCGGGCCGCAAAGCTGGAGGTATACGGGCCGAGATACTCTGCGCCGTCGTCCTCCTTTTGCAGCGTGAAGGACAGACGCGGCCACGGCTCTTTCGTCACTTTGATATAGCTGTAGCCCTTGTCGTCCTTCAGCAGGATGTTATATTTGGGGGTGTGGGCCTTGATCTGGCTGGCTTCCAGCACCAGCGCCTCGAACTCGCTCTGGCAGACGATGACGTCGAACGCGTAGGCGTGGGCGATCATCTGGCTGACCTTGTTGTCGTGGGGGACCCCCTCCCGGAAATACTGGCTCACCCGGATGCGCAGCCGCTTGGCCTTGCCGATATAGATGATGGTGTCGGTCTTATCCCGGATGATATACACACCGGGCAGCAGCGGCAGCATACAGGCTTTCTGGTAGAGTTCTGCTTTCGTCATTCTTCTTCGTCGTGTTCGTGGTTCTGTTTTTCTTCCCGGATGCGTCTGGCTTTCCGGATGTTATAACAGGCGCTGCCCATGCCCGCGCCGGCCAGGATGGAGCACCACAGCTTCGGCTTTTCGCCGGTGAGGGCGGGCAGCAGCAGGTCTGCCGCCAGCAGCGCTGCAAACAGGCCGAAGAACACCTTCCAGATGGTGCCCTCCTCGCAGATGTCGTTCACTTTCTTCAGCAGCTTCGTTGTCGATCCTTTCACGGCACATGCCTCCTTCTTCTCATCCTACCAAAAAAGCGGCAGGAAATACTCCCACCGCTTCAAAAGATCAAGGCTCGAATTACTCTGCAAAGCCGGACTCGACCAGCTTGATCAGGCCATCGACTGCAGCCTGCTCATCCGCGCCGTCCGCGATGATGCGGATGGTGGTACCGCCCACGATGCCCAGAGACAGAACGCCCAGCAGGCTCTTCGCGTTCACGCGGCGCTCCTCTTTCTCGACCCAGATGGAAGACTTGAACTCGTTAGCCTTCTGGATAAAGAAGGTAGCCGGACGAGCATGCAGACCAACCTGATTTTCAACGGTAACTTCTTTGACGTACATAGTAAAACGCTCCTATCTTATCGTTTTCGGGATGCAATCATGTTTTGTGCCTGTTGCGTTGTACCTATTTTAGCGCAAGGCGAAACCGTTGTACAGCCCCTCGACACATTTTTGGCGGTTTTCCCAATGATACTGGGGGCTTTTTTCGCCATTTATACAAAGATACCAAAATTATTCCCCTGTCATTGGCGGGGTAATACAAAAGTTTTCAACATTTTTTCGACTGTCGGCGGACGTTTGCAGGCTTCGGCAGCTCTTTTCAGCCCTCGTACCGCATCTTGAGCAGGCGGCTCTCCACGGCCACATCCTCAAATTTTTCCGGATCGAACACCAGCTCGATGCCCTCGACGGCCCAGCCCATCCGGCGGTAGAGCGCCAGCGCACGGGTGTTGGTATCCAGTACGGTCAGGGTCGGATGCTCGTGCTCCGGCAGCTTTTTGCGGGCAAAGTCCAGCATCTTCATACCAATGCCCTTTCCGCGTGCCGCAGCGCTCACGAACAGGTGCTCGACCTGGCCGGTCTTGTGGTTCACACTGACCATGCCGTCCGCCACATCCTTCGTATAGTGCAGGTAGCAGACCCAGCCGTCCTGTTTCTCCTGTTTCAACTGCTCCAGGAACACTTCCGGCGTCAGCGTTTCCAGGTATTCCGCCGTCCAGCCGTCAGCACAGACGGTTTTCCGTCCCTCCGCAAAGAGCTGTGCAGCGGCCCGGAACTGCTCTTCGGTCTTCACCAGCCGGACATTCTCGCCCCGTTTCCACTTGGGCAGCTCGGTGATGGGGTGGGTCCTGCACCACGCCTCATAAAGCTCCGGGCGGCGCAGCCGGGTGCGGGTGCGGCTCTGCTCACCCCGCCATGCGTCGATCTTCTGGTGGTCGCCGCCCAGCAGCACCGGGGGCACCGCGCGGCCCTCCCAGACTTCCGGTCGGGTGTACTGCGGATATTCCAGCAGACCGTCCCAGTAGCTTTCCTCTTCGTAGCCCTTCTGTTCGGCCAGCACACCGGGCTTGAGCCGCAGCACACTGTCCGCCACCACAAGGCTTGCCAGCTCGCCGCCGGTCAGGATATAATCGCCGATGGAGATCTCCTCATCGGCAAAGGCGTCGATGACCCGCTCGTCGATGCCCTCGTAGTGGCCGCAGACCAGAGTCAGATTGTCGTATTCCGCCAGCCGCCGGGCATGTTCTTCGGTGTAGCGCTGACCGCCTGCCGTCAAGAATACAATATGCGGCTTGGGGCGTCCCTGTGACTCCACTTCTTGCTGAACGGCCCGCAGGCAGTCCGCAATGGGCTGGGCATACAGCACCATGCCGCAGCCGCCGCCGTAGGGGTAGTCGTCGGTCTGCTTTTGTTTGTTCAGGGTATAGTCCCGGATCTGGTGGCAGTGGGTCTCAATATAGCCCCGCTTTGCCGCACGGCCCAAAATGCTGGCATCCAGCACCTGCTGGCACATCTCCGGGAAGAGAGTCACGATGTCCACACGCATTCCCATGGCTCACTCCTCCTCCCGCTCGCTGTCGCAGTCGTCGTCCAGCAATCCAGGGATGGGCGTGACGAGGATGTACCCCTCCGGCGGGTTCCGCTCTTTCAAAAAGGCGTCCACACCGGGGAACAGATATTCTTTGCCGTTGGGGGCCTTGACGGTGTAGATGTCCTGCGCACCGGGGTGGTCCACGCTGGTCACAACGCCGTACACCTTGCCGGTGTCGGCATCCCGCACCTCGCAGCCGATGAGGTCGGCCACATACCACCGCCCGGCGGGCAGAGTGGCATCGCTGCGGTCAAAATAGAACACCTGCCCCCGCAGCGCACGGGCGGCATCCATGTCGTTGACGCCCTCCAGCTGGAGCAGCGCCATCTGCCCCTGCGGGCGGATGGACACGATCTTGTAGCACCTGCCGCCCTGGGCCGAAGCATACAGCCTGCCGACCTTTTTCAGGAACGCCACGCCGTCGCACCAAAGCTCCAGTTTCATTTCACCGCGCACACCGTGGGTGGTCACGACCTTTCCTGCTTCCAGATATTGCTGCATCGTTATCTCCTATCATTCTGCATCCTGCCCCTCTCCGTCATCGCTGCGCGATGCCACCTTGTCCCCTTCTGGCACTGTCGTGCCACCTCCCCCGGCCGGGGGAGTCTTTCTAAGGGCGAGGTCTTGGCAGTCTACGCGACGCAAACAATGCGCCAAAAGCTCCCCCTGCGGGGGAGCTGGACGCGAAGCGGCCTGAGAGGGTTCAAACAAAAAGGCCCTTTGCCTTGCAGCAAAGGGCCCGTAGGGTGCTCAGTCGATCTCAACAAGGACCTTTTCATCGACCCGCACAGCAGCCGCGCGCATCACCACACGAATGGCTTTTGCGATCCGGCCCTGCTTGCCGATGACACGGCCCATATCTCCCTCTGCCACGCTCAGGTGGTAGACGATGGTGCCGTCCTCGCGGGGCTCGTCCACCGTGACCTTGACGGCGTCCTTGTCCTCCACGAGACCGCGGGCAACTGCCAGCAACAGCTCCTGCATGAGTCAGCCCTCCTACTTACAGAATGTTGGACTTCTTCAGCAGCACGCGAACGGTATCGGTGGGCTGTGCGCCGTTTGCGATCCATGCCTTTGCCTTCTCGGCGTCAATCTTCACGATAGAGGGCTCCTGGTTGGGATCGTAAGTGCCGATCTCCTCGATGAAACGGCCGTCGCGGGGGAAGCGGCTGTCAGCAACAACAACACGATAGAAGGGAGCCTTCTTGGCGCCGACGCGGCGCAGACGAATCTTAACTGCCATGGTAAATATCCTCCAAAAATTGTTTGTGCCCCAGTGCGGGGTGTTCTAAAAATCTATCTGTACAACCCCAGCGGGGTGTATACCAACATTATTTCAGGCCGCGGAAAGCGTTCGGGTTGCCCATCATGCCGCCCAGGCGGCGGGCAAAGCCCTTGGGGCTCTTCTTGAACTGCTTCATCATCTTCTGCATCATCTCAAACTGCTTGAGCAGCTTATTGACGTCCTCGACCTTGGTGCCGCTGCCCGCTGCAATGCGGCGCTTGCGCTTGGGGTTGATGATGGAGGGCTTCTCGCGCTCTTCCTTCGTCATCGAGTAGATCATCGCCTCGATGCGGTCAAAGGCCTTCTCGTCGACCTGGCTGGCGTCGATGCCTGACATGCCGGGCATCATGCTGAGCATGGCCCCCGCGCCGCCCATCTTGCGGATCTGCGCAAACTGGGCCAACATATCGTTCATGTCGAACTTGTTCTCCATCATCCGCTTGGCCGTCTCTTCGGCGGCCTTTTCGTCGGCGGCATCCTGTGCGCGCTCGATGAGGCTGAGCACATCGCCCATGCCGAGGATGCGGCTGGCCATGCGGGAGGGATGGAAGACTTCGAGGTCATCCAGCTTTTCGCCGGTGCCCTGGAACTTGATGGGTTTGCCGGTGACGGACAGCACCGAAAGGGCTGCGCCGCCGCGGGTGTCGCCGTCGGTCTTGGTCAGGATGATGCCGTCGATGCCGACCGTCTCGTTGAAGGTCCTGGCGACGTTCACGGCGTCCTGACCGGCCATGGCGTCCACGACCAGCAGGGTCTCATCCACAGGCACGGCTTCCTTGATGTCCACCAGCTCCTGCATCAGGACCTCGTCGATCTGCAGGCGGCCGGCGGTATCCAGGATGAGGATGTCGTTGCCGTAGTCCTTCGCGTGGGCCAGCGCCTTTTTCGCGATGACCGGCGGCTTTTCGCCATCCAGCGTAAAGACCGGTGCCCCGGCCTGTTTTCCCACGACCTTCAGCTGGTCGATGGCGGCCGGGCGGTAGATATCGCAGGCCACCAGCATGGGGCGGCGGCCCTGCTTGATGAAGTATTTGGCCAGCTTGGCGGCGTGGGTCGTTTTACCATTGCCCTGCAGGCCGCAGAGCATGATGATGGTCTGGCCCTTGTTCTTGACGATCAGCTTCGGGGCTTCCTCGCCGCCCATCAGGGCGATCAGCTCCTCGTTGACGATCTTGACCACCTGCTGGGCGGGGGTCAGGCTCTCCATGACCTCCTGCCCCATCGCGCGTTCCGAGACCTTGGCGCAGAACTCCTTCGCCACCTTGTAGTTGACGTCGGCTTCCAGCAGGGCCATCCGGACTTCGCGCATCGCGGCCTTGATGTCGGCCTCGGTCAGTTTGCCGTGGCCGCGCAGTTTTTTGAACACACCGGCAAGGCGGTCGGTCAAAGATTCAAATGCCATGTGCGGTGCTCCTCTCAGAATGATCTGAGCATCAGCTCTCGTTGACCTCGTCCATGGACCGGATGATCCCCAGCATCTTGGTCAAAGTGGCTGCATACTCGGTGGTGGTGAGTTTCGCGTAGGGGCCGGTGCACTCGAACCGTGCATCCACAACGAGCTGTTCCAGCTCTTCCAGCTTTTCCTGCACCCTGCGGTAGCGGGCCGCGAAGCCGACTTTGGCTTCCAGCTCCTTCAGGGTGGTCTCGCCATGCTTGATGGCGTCCCGTGCGCCCTGGCGGGTGATGCCGAAATTTTCCCCGATCTCGCTCAGCGAAAGGTCGTCGTTGTAATACTGGTTCAGCATCTCGCGCTGCTTGGGCGTGAGGACTTCGCCGTAAAAATCGAGCAGATAGCCCATCTCAAAATCTTTTGCCATTGTGCGTTTCTGCCCTGACCTTCCATCGTTTGTAAAGTTTTTTTGCTTTACATACGGAGTATAGCAGACTGTTCGCCCCTTGTCAAGGCTTTTCTTCATCACTCTGCCAGATTTTTCGCGGATTTTCTCCATTTTTGCCAAAGTGCGGCTTGACGCCCCGCCCGCTTTGCGTTAGGATTATTATAATGTATCCCACCGAAGGAGGAATTTCGTGGCCATTTATCCGAATTTTTACCAGACCCTGCTGCCCTGCCCCATCGTGGAGCTGCGGGGCTACCTTTCTGCCTGCGGGCTGAAGGGGCGGCTGTATGCCTACCTGGACTTTGACGGCCCCACCGGCACGTCCCGCGATGCGCTGGCCGAAGGGATGCTGGCCCTTGCGGCAGAGCAGCACGCGCTGGCCCCCGGCCAGCCCATCATCGAGGCTTCCACCGGTGCCTTTGCGGCGGCACTGACCCTGGCCAGCCGCACCGCCGGGCACCCCATCGTGATCGCCATGCCGGAGGATGCCCCGGCCCTGCGGCAGGAGTATCTGCTCCGCCTCGGTGCCCAGATCTTGCACTCCCCGGCCCGGAACGGTCTGGCCGGTGCGCGGGCGCTGGCCGAGAGCAAGGCTGCGGAGAACGGCTGGTACTATATGAACTGGCTCGCCAACGACAACAACCCCGAATACCACCGCCGCGTCACCGGCCCCGCCATCGCCAAAGCCATCGCGCGGGAGGGCAGGAGCCTTGTGGACAGCGTCGTGGTCAGCGTGGGCAGCGCAGGCACCATCACCGGCGTGGGCGAAACGCTCAAAGCCTGGACGAACGACGTCCGGATGGTGGCGGTCGAGCCGTTTGAGAGCCAGGCCCTCAGCGGCGGGTTCACGGGCGGCCACGGCATCCCGGAAATGGGCTTCGGCTTCATCCCCAAAAATTACAATGCCTACGTGGTGGACAACGTCGCCGCCGTCACCCGCTCCGACGCCGCCCGCGCCGCACAGAAGGTCCTCATCACCGACGCCATCCCTGCTTCGCTCAGCGCCGGTGCCGCCCTCCACGCCGCCGCGCAGCTGCTGGCCAAGGGCACCAGCCGTTCGGCCCTCGTCATCCTCAGCGGACGGCAGAACCTGAATTTTTGATTCCAACAGAAAAGAGCATCTACCATGACAAAAGATATGACCACCGGCAGCATCACACCGCTTCTGGTAAACTTCACCATTCCCCTCGTGCTGGGCAATCTGTTTCAGCTCACCTACAACGCGGTGGACAGCATCATCGTGGGCAAGTTCGTCGGCGAAGACGCTCTGGCCGCTGTCGGCACTTCCAACCCGCTGATGACGCTGGCCATCCTCTTCATCAACGGCATGTGCCTGGGTGCAGGCATCCTCGTCAGCACCGCGTTCGGTGCAGGCGACAACAAGCTCGTGGAGCGCCAGGTCTCCACCACCGCCATCGCGGGCACCGTGTTCTCTCTGGCCTTCTCGCTGGTCTGCATCCTGCTGGCGAATCCCCTGCTGCGGCTGCTCCAGGTCCCGGAAGAGATCCTTCCCATCGCGGTGAACTACCTGCGCATCGTCTTTGCAGGCCTCATCTTCACCTTCTTCTACAACTTCCTCGCCGCCACCATGCGCGCTTTGGGCGACAGCAAAAGCGCCCTCTACTTTCTGATGGTCAGTTCGGTGCTGAACATCGCGGGCGACCTGTTCTTTGTTGAGGTTCTGGACTGGGGCTCGGAAGGCTGTGCGCTTTCCACCGTCCTCAGCGAAGCCGCCTGCTGTGCGCTCTGCCTCATCTACATCCGCTGGAAGATCCCCGTCCTGCAGCTTGGCCGCCGCTGGCTCATTTTTGACAGCTCCCTGCTGAAAAAGACCGTCAGCTATGGCTGGGCCAGCGCCATGCAGCAGGCCACGGTCCAGCTGGGCAAGATCGCGGTGCAGGCCATCGTCAACACGATGGGCGTCAACGCCATGGCCGCGTTCACTGCGTCCAGCCGCATCGACGACTTCGCCTATATTCCTCAGCAGAACATCGGCCACGCCGCCACCACCCTGATGGCCCAGAACCGCGGTGCCGGGAAAAAGGACCGCGTCCGCAAGGGCTTCTTCTGCGGCCTGAAGATCGAAGCCGTCTACGCCGTCTGCATCACGATTCTCTGCTACGTCTGCGCCGAACCCATCATCCGCCTCTTCGCAGACCAGCCCGAAGTCGTGGAGCTTGGTGTCCGCTTTCTGCGGCTCGTCTCCCTGTTCTACCTGATGCCTGCCCTCACCAACGGTGTGCAGGGCGGCTTCCGCGGCCTGGGCGACCTGAAGATCACCCTCAACAGCAGTATGCTCAACATGGCAGGCCGTGTGGCCGCTGCCGCTGTTTTCGTCCTCATCCTCCACATGGACATCGAGGCACTGCCCTACAGCTACGCCGTCGGCTGGGTCCTCATGCTCCTCTACGAAGTGCCCGCCCTCGTGCGCTGCCTGAAGAACGGGACGTTGTAAAACCAGACCCTTTTCCGGACGCTAAAAAGGGAGGCCTCCTTCGCAGGAAGCCTCCCTTTTGGTTTGCGTTTGATCAGCCGCGCTTTGCCAGCAGAGCCTCGATCTTCTTGATGGGATCGATGATGCTGGAAACGGACATGTCGTGGTTCAGCGCCACCACGAAGTAGGCAGCATACTTGGAAACATCGACATCGACGTACCAGTTGCGGGTCAGCAGCTCCGGCAGACGGTAGGTCAGGTTGGTGCCCACCACATAGTCCAGCGTGCCGTCCGCCACGGCCTGGTCGAATTTTGCCAGACCGCTGGTGAACAGCGGGAAGGTAGCGTTGGCGATGATGCGGCCAGCACCGCGCTTCTTCAGGTTGCCGGCAACTTCCAGCATGCTCTCGCCGGAAGCGATGATGTCGTCCGCGATGAAGACGGTCTTGCCCTCCACGGAATCGCCCAGATACTCGTGGGCCACGATGGGGTTGCGGCCGTTCACGACGCGGGTATAGTCACGGCGCTTGTAGAACATGCCCAGGTTGCAGCCCAGCACACTGGAGAAGTACATGTTGCGGCTCATTGCGCCTTCGTCGGGGCTGACCACGATGAACTGCTCCTTGTCGAAGCTGATCTCCGGGTTCTTCTTCAGCAGGCTCTTGAGGACCTGATAGGTCGGCATCGCGTTGTCGAAGCTGAGCAGGGGCACGGCATTCTGGACGCGGGGGTCGTGTGCGTCAAAGGTGATGATGTTCTTCACGCCCATGGTCTGCAGCTCCTGCAGGGCCACAGCACAGTCCAGGCTCTCGCGGACGACGCGGCGATGCTGGCGGCCGCCGTACAGGCTGGGCATGATGACCGACACGCGGTGTGCCTTGCCGGCCACGGCCTGGATGAGGCGCTTCAGGTTTGCGAAATGGTCGTCGGGAGAGAGGTGGTTCTCGTAGCCGAACAGGTTGTAGGTCACGCTGTAGTTGCCCGGATCGACAACGATGAAGATATCGTCGCCGCGGACGGACTCCTTGACCAGGCCCTTTGCGTCGCCGCTCTGGAAGCGGGGGCACTCGCAGGGGATGATGAAGCTATCCTTCTCCACACCGGCAGACTTTGCCCACTCGACAAGGTGTCTGTCGATGAGGTCGGTCAGCTCCTCTGCACCGGGGCAGGCCAGCAGACGCAGATCTGCAACGCTGGGCTCCTGAAAAAATGCCATCGGGTTAACTTCGTTAGACATTGTTACAACTCCTTCATGTTCCTTAAACCAAGCCGACAACAGGACTGCTGAAGTCCATATCTGTTTCTATTCTATCACAAAATCTCCGTTTCGACACCCAAAAATTCCCCCATGAGCGGATTTTCTGCGCCTTGCACATCTGTTATTCCAAAATCCGTAGGACTCTGTGAGTTTTTTACAAAAACCACAGTTTTTTCATACAAACCTGCCTTCTTCGACACAAAAAACAGTCCGGGGCCTCTCCCAGCGGAAAGGTCCCGGACCGTTTTTTCAGTTTCTTATGCCGATCACAGCGCTGCCACAGCAGCCTTCAGTGCTTCCACGCGGTCGGTGTTCTCCCACTTCACGCCCAGATCCTCGCGGCCCATGTGGCCGTAAGCGGCCAGCTTGCGGTAGATGGGCTTGCGCAGGTCGAGGTCGCGGATGATGGCGGCGGGGGTCAGGTCAAAGACCTTCTCCACAGCCTGCTCGATCTTGTCGTCGGCGACCTTGCCGGTGCCGAAGGTATCCACCATGATGGAGACCGGCTTTGCCACGCCGATGGCATACGCCACCTGCACCTCGCACTTGCTGGCCAGACCGGCAGCCACGATGTTCTTGGCCACCCAGCGGGTCGCATACGCAGCGCTGCGGTCCACCTTGCTGGGGTCCTTGCCGGAGAACGCGCCGCCGCCGTGGCGGGAATAACCGCCGTAGGTATCGACGATGATCTTACGGCCGGTCAGGCCGGAGTCGCCCTGCGGGCCGCCCACGACGAAGCGGCCGGTCGGGTTGATGTAGTATTTGGTGTTCTCGTCCAGCAGCTCGGCGGGGATGGTGGCCTTGATGACCTTTTCCATCACGTCGGCGCGCAGCTGCTCCATGCTGACGGAGTCGCTGTGCTGGCTGGAGATGACCACGGCGTCCACACGGAACGGCTTGCCGTCCTCATCGTACTCCACAGTGACCTGGCTCTTGCCGTCCGGGCGCAGATAGTCCAGCTCGCCGTTCTTGCGCACCTCGGTCAGGCGCTTGGCCAGCTTGTGGGCCAGTGAGATGGGCATGGGCATCAGCTCCGGGGTCTCATCGCAGGCATAACCGAACATCATGCCCTGGTCGCCTGCACCGCCGACCTGATCGTTGGTGCCAAGGGCGATGTCGGGGCTCTGGCCGTCGATGTTGGAGATGACAGCGCAGGTGTCGGCGTCAAAGCCGTACTTTGCGCGGGTGTAGCCGATCTCAGAGACGACCTCGCGGACGATCTTCTGGAAATCGACGTAGCAGTTGGTGGTGATCTCGCCCATGATGTGCACCAGGCCGGTGGAAGCACAGGTCTCGCAGGCCACGCGGGCGTCGGGGTCGTTGGTCAGGATCTCGTCCAGGATCGCATCGGAGATCTGGTCGCAGATCTTGTCGGGATGTCCTTCGGTAACGGACTCAGAAGTAAACAGATGTCTTGCCATAAAAGTTGTCCTCCATAAAATGTGGTGATCCATTCACAGCTTCCTACACGGCATCAAGATTTTTTGCGCAAACAAAAACGCTCAGAACCGAAGCTCTGAGCGTTGCACTCTTATCTTTCGGTTTCCCGCAGGATTTGGCACCTTATGCTCTCGCACAGGTTGTCGGGCTTCACAGGGCCTGTCCCCTCAGCCGCTCTTGATAAGTCGGTATTCAGTTGTTTTCTGCGTAATATCTTATCATCTCTTCGTCGAAATGTCAAGAACAGTCTGACTCTTTTTATACAACATTCCAAAATTGATCAAGAAGACCGGTTTGACCAACAAAAGCACAGCGTTCGCTGTGCTTTTGCTGAAAAAAAATCAGTAACCCTTTGCCTGTTCGCCGTTCAGCAGCTTGACCGCGCGGGAAGTGCCCAGACGGTCCGCGCCCAGCGCGAGGAACTTTTCCATATCGTCCACGGTGGAGATGCCGCCGGCAGCCTTGACCTTGCAGCGGCCATGCACACCCTTGACCATCAGCTCCACGTCGTGGAAGGTCGCGCCTGCGGTGGAGAAACCGGTGCTGGTCTTGATATAATCTGCCCCCGCCTCACAGACGATGTCGCACATCTTCTCTTTTTCCTCGTCGGTCAGCAGGCAGGTCTCGATGATGACCTTGAGCACCTTGTCGCCCACGGCCTGCTTGACGGCGCGAATGTCCTCGCGGACGGCGTCGTACTCCTTGTTCTTTAGGCGGCCGATGTTGATGACCATGTCCACCTCAGACGCGCCGTTCTCGATGGCCTTCTTTGCCTCAAACGCCTTGGACTCGGTGTCCATGGCCCCCAGAGGGAAGCCGACGACGCAGCACACCGGGATGCGGCCCGCCAGATACTCCACGGCCTGTTTCACATAGCAGGTGTTGATGCAGATGGAAGCCGTGTGATTTTCAACGGCCTCGTCGCAGATAACCTTAATCTGCGGCCAAGTGGCCTCCGGCTTGAGCAGAGTGTGATCCACATGGGAGAGAATTTCTTCACGAGTCATGTTTGTTTCTCCTTTTTACTTGCTGGCACGGCGCACCTTTGCCATGCCGACAGCACTCAGGGCAATTGCAGTTGCAGAGACCGTTGCACCAATGATGCCCAGCACCAAGCCGGAAACCAGAAATGCAAAACCTTTCAGACCACGCTTCATAAAACCGTACCTCCTAAATGTTTTGATTGGTAGAACCTTACTTTTTCTTAAAAATGATCAACTTGCTGAACACATAGTTCAGCACGATCACCAGTACATTGGAAAAGATCTTCACGGCAAGGCCCCACAGTGCCTGCGCATTGTAGCGGCTGGTAACGAAGATCGCCGTGGGGCCGTCTGCACCGCCGATGACGGCAATAGCGGCAGAGCCATCCGTGACCCCCGCCGGTGTGCCTGCATAGGAGGCTGCCATCTGGATGGCCGTATCCGGGCCAAGCCAGTGGGCCACCACGCTCAGCACCCCCTGCATCAGCTCGTCCATCAGCGCTGCACCCTGCGCAGCCAGCAGATTGCCCAGCACCAGCATAATTGCAGTGTCCAGCAACATTGTACCCAGACGACAGGTGACGAATGCACCAAATTCCCTCGCCATGGCCTTGCCCTGCGTTTTGCTGCGGAACACAAAGGCGCGGTTGGTGCAGTAGGCAAACAGGATGCAGATGATGTTATCCAGCACATTGCCCCAGCTGTTGGCAGCTGTGTAGCCGAACAGCTTGTTGAACAGCGCATACAGCACGATGTTCAGCAGGGTGGTCAGCACACCAAAGATGAGATAGGAAAGCACTTCCCAGTGCTTTTTGATCCAGTGTATCATAAAACTCACATTTCCTCAACCGCAGGGCCTGCCTGCAAGGGGATAAAAAACAGCCCCGCCGCCGTTATCCCGGCAACGGGGCTGTTGATCGCATTGTGTCAGGCGTTTGCCTTCACGATGGGCTGATTACTCAGCGTCCTCGTTCAGCAGAGCCTTCATGGACAGGCTGATGCGCTTCTTGTCGAAGTCGACATCCAGCAGCTTCACATCGACCATATCGCCGACCTTCAGTGCGTCGGAGACCTTCTCAACGCGGTCATTGCTGATCTCGCTGATGTGGACCAGACCGTCAACACCCGGCAGGATGCGGACGAAAGCACCGAACTTGGTCAGAGAGACGACCGGAGCATGGAAGGTGCTGCCGATGGGGTAGTTGTTCTTCAGCTGCTCCCAGGGGTTGTCCTCAGCCTTCTTGTAGCCCAGAGAGACCTTGTGGTTCTCACGGTCGATATCCTTCACATACACCTCGATGGTGTCGCCGACAGAGACGACCTCAGAGGGATGCTTGATGCGGTTCCAGCTCAGCTCGCTGATGTGGCACAGGCCGTCCACACCGCCGATATCGACGAATGCACCGTAAGAGGTCAGGCTCTTGACAACGCCGGTGTAGCTCTTGCCCACTTCGACATTTGCCCAGAACTCCTCACGCTTTGCCTTGTTCTGCTCAGCGGTGACCTTGTTGATGCTGCCGACGATCTTGCGGCCGGAGCACTCGGTGACGACCAGCTGAACGTGCTGGCCGACCAGAGCAGTGTAGTCCTCGTCGCGGCGCATCGTGGCCTGAGAACGGGGAACGAACACCTTGACGCCCTTGACGTTGACGACAACGCCGCCCTTGTTGAACTCGGTGACATCGCCCTCGACGACTTCACCGGATTCTGCTGCCTTGGCGATCTCTTCCATGCCCTTGCGAGATGCGAGCTTCTTGCGGGAGAGCTGGATGACGCCGTCCTGGTCCATAACCTTCTCGACGATGAGGTCCAGCTCATCGCCAACCTTCACCAGGTCTTCGACCTTGGCGGAGGAATCATCGGTCAGCTCGCTCAGCTTGACAAAGCCGGTCTGCTTCGCACCGATATCCACCTGGATCTCGTTGGCAGAGATGCTGGTCACGATTCCTTTCACAATACTGCCTGCATGAACACGCTTCTCCTCGGATGCGTTCAGCATCTCCTCGAAGCTCATGCTGTCATTGATTTCTGCGCTCATACTGTTAAGTACCTCCTCAATAATAGACGATGGCGTTGAAGCCCCTGCTGTGACGCCCGCCGTTTTAACATTCGCAAACCATTCAGGCCGAAGTTCGCTCGCTGTCTCGACCGTTACGGCTCGCGTGTGCTTTGCGGCGACCTGTACCAGCTTTTGGGTATTGGAAGAATGATGACCGCCAATGACAACAATGATGTCGCATTGCTGGCTGAGGTCTTCCGCTTCCTGTTGCCTCGCCCACGTCGCATTACATATTGTATCAAAAATTCGGGCGTTTGTATAGGCTTTTTTGAGAAACTCCGAACTTTCTTGCCATTTTGTTACCTGAAATGTGGTCTGTGCAACCGCAAAAATGGGTTTTGAGGGGTCCGAAGGGCCTTTCCAGGCCTTCAACTCGTCCAGATCACTGAACACAAATACCTCTCCCCCGGTATGTCCGACGATGCCCTGCACCTCCGGATGGGTCTTGTCGCCTGCCACCAGCAGCACTGCGCCCTCGGCCTCGGCCCTGGCGGCGATGTTCTGGATCTTCTTCACAAAGGGGCAGGTCGCGTCGTGGTAGACCAGGGCACGCTGCTCCAGCGTGTCGTAGATGCTGCGGGGCACACCGTGGCTGCGGATGATGACTTCGTACCCGGCGGGGATGTCGTCCACCGTGTCGGCCACCAGCGCCCCCCGGCGCTCCATATCGGCCACAGCCTGCGGGTTGTGGATGAGCGGCCCCAGCGTTGCCACCTTGTGGCCCTCATCCAGCAGGTTATACGTCAGCTCCACCGCCCGGTTCACACCGAAGCAGAAGCCCGCCGTCTTCGCCAAACGAATCTCCATGTTATCCTCCTGTCTTGATTGGCTTCACTCACTGTCGACCCAAATCTTCCCATGCGTCCAGAAGCGCCTGCTTGTTGGCCCGCAGGGTCTTCAGGTCGCGGCGGCTCTCCATGGCGAACTGCGCGGCGGGCATCGGCTCGCCGTAGACGACCTTCACCTTGCAGAACAGCTTCATCCTGCCGTCCGGTGTGTCGTAAAGGATGCGCACCGGCACCACATCCACCGCCGCCTGCGCCGCAATGACGAACAGGCCGCTCTTGGGCTGCAGGAGCTTCCCCTCTTTTTCGCGGGTGCCCTCCGGGAAGATGAGCAGTGTGCCGCCGTTCCGGCAGGCCTCCACCGTCTGGTCGATCACGTCCAGCTCTTCGCGAGTGCCGCGCACACACAGCGCCCCCATCCAGCGGAAAAACCAGGTCAGCAACACGTTGATCTCAAACAGTTCCTTCTTGGCAAAGACCACCATCCGCCGCCCCCAGAACCGGGTGATGACCACGAACACCGGGTCGATGGCGGAAACATGGTTCGGTGCGATGATGCAGCCGCTCGTCCGGACTTTCTTCAGATTCTCCCGACCGATGCACTCCACCCGGAACCCGATGTGGAACACGATCCACGCCAGCGGGAGCAAAATATAATAGAGTACCATTGCGCTCCTCTCAGACCTTGGATGCGATGATCTGTTTCATGGCATCCAGGCTCTGCTCAAAGTTGAGCTCAGAGGTGTCCAGCAGAACGGCGTCGTCGGCCTGCTTCAGCGGGGCAGCCTCACGGTGGGTGTCCTGATAATCGCGCTGCTTCACATCTTCCAGCACCTTTTCAAAGGAGATGTCCACGCCCTTCTCCTGATACTCCTTCCAGCGGCGTCTGGCGCGGGCCTCCGGGGCAGCGGTCAGGAAGATCTTCACGGTCGCATGGGGCAGCACCACCGTGCCGATGTCGCGGCCGTCCATCAGAACGTTCTGGGTCCGGGTCATATCGCGCTGCTGATCCAGCAAAAAGGCGCGGACTGCCGGGTTGGCCCCCACAGCCGAAGCCGCCATGCCCACCTCATCAGTGCGGATGAGCCGGCTGACGTCCTCCCCGTTCAGGTAGATGTGCTGTTCGCCGTCCACCGAATCCAGCCGCAGCGAGATCTCCGGCAGCAGTGCATTGACGGCCTCGTTGTCCTTGGGGTCTTTGCCCGCGCGCAGTGCATACAGGCCGATGGTGCGGAACATCGCACCGGTATCTACATAAATGTAGCCCAGCTCAGCCGCCAGACGGCGCGCCAGCGTGGATTTGCCCGCACCTGCAGGCCCATCGATCGCAACAGAAATCATGTGTATGTCTCCTTATCTATAAATTATAAATTATTTGCAAAACTCTGTGCGGTACAGAACGCGATCTGCAAATTGTAGCCGCCGGTGTAGGCATCCACGTCCAGCACCTCGCCTGCAAAATAGAGGCCCAGCGCCTTCTTGCTCTGCATGGTCTTGGGGTCAACCTCCCGCACCGACACGCCGCCCGACGTGATGACCGCATGGGCCAGGTCGCCGCGGGCATCAATGGGCACCTTCCAGTGCTTGCACAGCTGCACCAGCTCCCGCTTCTGCTCGCGGGTGATCTGGTTTGCTCTGGTGGCCGGGTCGATGCCCCAGCGGGCCACCATGACCGGCTGCATACTGGACGGCAGCAGCTTGACCAGTGCCCCCTGCGCCGCGTGGTTCGCCAACAGGGCAAAATCGCGGGTGATGCGGTCGTAGAGCTGCTCCTCGCTCAGGGCGGGCTTCAGGTCGATCTCCGCATGGTAGCGGTGCTTTTTCATGTCGCCGAGGTGGCTGGATGCGCTCAGCGTCAGCGGGCCGCTGATGCCGAAGTGGGTAAACAGCATCTCGCCCTGCTCGTCGAAGATGGCCTTGCCGTCCTCAAACAGGGTCAGCGTCACATTTTTCAGGGCCAGCCCCATCATCTTCTTGCAGTCCGGGTCATGGCTGACCAGACTCACCAGGCTGGGCACCGGCTCCACGATGGTGTGCCCGGCCTGCTCGGCCAGTTTGTAGCCGTCGCCGGTGGAGCCGGTCGTCGGGTAGCTCAGGCCGCCCGTGGCCACCAGCACGGCGTCGGCGCGGTACTCTCTGCCGGAGGTTCCCCGCACCCCGACGCAGCGGCAGGCCGCACCGGGCTTTTTCTTTTTGGGGTGGCGCGGGTTCTCCGGCACCGCAGAGGCAGCCTCCTCAGCCGGGGCCAGCGGCTCCAGCAGCAGTTTTTGGGCCCCGTCGCGGACGATGCGGGCCTCCTCGGCGTAGCGCAGCAGCGCCTGACGGATCTCCTCGGCCCGGTCTGACACCGGGAACACCCGGCGGCCCCGCTCGACCTTCAGTTCCACGCCCAGCCCCTCAAACAGCTCCATCGTTCTGGCTGGCGGGAACGCCCCCAGCGAGGAGAACAGGAAGCGCGGATTGGTCCGCACATGGCGCAGGAATTCCTCCGCCGTGCAGTCGTTGGTCACGTTGCAGCGGCCCTTGCCGGTGACGAGGATCTTCTGGCCGGGCTTTTCCATGTGCTCCAGCACCGTCACCTCGTGCCCCTGCCGCACCGCGGCACCCGCCGCCATCAGCCCGGCCGCACCGCCGCCCACGATTAACACCTTTGCCATCCTGCTTCCTCCTGTGTTCACGCTCTGTCGAAACTTGTTCTATTGTATCATACCAGAATCGGCTTCCAAATGCAATCGCTTCCCGGCCCGGAACTGCTGGAAATCCCCACACAAAAAAGCCCGCCGGGGGCTTTTTCCCTCCGGCGGGCCGCTGATTCAGTTCCTGCACGCTGCGGGGTCCAGATAGCTGTCGCCCTGCTTCACTTCCAGATGCAGGTGGCTCTCCTCGGCGCACTCGCAGCTCACGCTGCCCACGGTGCCGAGCACCTGCCCGGCCGACACGGTGTCGCCTTCCTTCACCTTGGGGCTGGCCACACCGCAGAGCCGCCAGACACGGCCCGCGCTGTCCTTCACGGCCACGACCGGCCCCCAGCTGCCATCGGCACCAGCGAGCACCACGCTGCCGTCCACCGGGGAAGGAACTGCTTCGCCTTCGTGGGCTGCATAGTCGATGCCGTTGTGGGTGCGCCAGTCGCCCAGCGTCTTGTTGTACACCAGCTCATCGCCGCTGTAGGCGTTCAACACTCTGCCAAAGATGGGCTGCGTGGAAGCAGGCGCTGCCGAACTGCTGGCAGGCGAGGATGCGCCTTGCAAGGCGGAGGGTTCGCGCACCGAACCAGAGCCAGACGCCTGCCCAGACGAGGCAGCAGACGACGCTGAAGACCCGGCTTTGGGGGCCGGGTCGGCCTTGGGGACATTGGCCACACTGTTTGCGGCGGGCGTAGTAGGCTGCTGCCATTCGGGATATTCCTCCTCCGGGATGATCGTCAGGTCTTCGTCGATGCCGGGCAAGGTCGAAGTGCTGTCCGGCTCGTTCAGGCCGTCAAGGTTCTCTTTCAGCTCGTCCCGGACGGTGCGCACGGCCCAGACGCCCGCCGCAGCCGCGGCCACCAGACAGGCCAGCAGCGCCAGCGCAAACCCCTTGTCCCGCAGAAATCTTTTGAGTTGTTCCATGGTTCGTTACTCCAATCATCGTTTGTGTACGGTCCAAATTCTGATTGTAGTGTGCGATGGCTGCGCAGGGTTTATTCAGTTGTTCCTATAAAAAATAAGGGATGTGCCCGGCGGGCACATCCCTTATTTTTTAAGATCGTCAGCTGCGGCGGCGGTTGTTGCCCAGCAGGCGGACGACATACAGGAAAATGTTGATGAAGTCCAGATACAGGGTCAGCGCACCGTAGATGGAAGCCTTTTCCGCCATTTCGGCGTCGGCAGCGTAATAGCTGTACATCTGCTGCAGCTTCTGGGTATCGTAGGCGGTCAGCAGCATAAAGACCACCAAGCCGATGCCGCAGTAGAGCACCGAGCCGCCAAAGCCAAAGCCGAACAGCATCCCGACAAAGCCGGTGATGAGCATGGCCACCAGTGCCATCATCAGGCGGGGGCCCCAGCCGGTCAGGTCTTTGTGGGTAGTGGTGCCGTAGACGGCCATCAGGCCGAAGTACAGCGCCGTGGAAAGGAAGGCTAAGATCAGCTCCCCCACCGAGAAGGCGAGGAAGTAGTAGCTGAGCACCATGCCGTTGAGCAGCGCGTACCCGAAGAAGGTCGCCCTTGCCCCCTGCACCGACATGGTCTGTACACGGGAGCTGAGCACGAACACGAGGGCCAGCTCAGCGATGGTGAGCACAAGGTAAAGCGAATCGACCAGATACAGCAGCGGCGTTGTCGCGGTGATATAGGCCATTGCAAAGGTGATGAGCAGCCCGCTGGCCATCCAGCGGTAGGTGCGGGTCATATAGTCCGATGCGCTCATCGTAGGCTCCGCATAGCCGCGGTTATAATTTCTGTAATCCATGGTAAGGTCCTCCCATCTTGTTCCGGAGCCTTGCCCCGGTCTACGAAATATAGTATACTGCATAGAAATGAACGTTTCATGAAAAAGGCTGTGATATTTCGTGTCTCTTGGACTTTATCTCCACATTCCCTACTGTTTTTCCAAATGCCGGTACTGCGATTTCTATTCCGCACCCGGCCAGCGGGGCGTCCCCTCGGCATACGTGGACGCCCTGCTGCGGGAACTGCACCGCTTTTCGCCGGATGCCCCGCTCCGCCCGGACACCCTCTATTTCGGCGGCGGCACCCCCAGCCTGCTGGCCCCGGAGGATGCCGCCCGGCTGATCGCGGCAGCGTCTCCCCTCCCCGGTGCCGAGGTCACGCTGGAAGCCAACCCGGAAACGGTCACCGAGGCATCGCTCTGCGCCTTCCGGGAAGCCGGCATCAACCGCATCTCCTTCGGCGTCCAGTCCGCACGGGATAGCCAGCTGAAAACGCTGGGCCGCCCCCACACAGCCCGGCAGGCGCGGGCGGCATTCGCAGCCGCGCGGCGGGCAGGCTTCGAGAACATCAGCGGCGACATCATGCTGGCCCTGCCCCATTATACGCAGGCGGAGTTCGACGAGACGCTGGAGCTGATCGAAAGCGGCGGTGCCACCCACATCTCAGCTTATCTGCTCAAGATCGAGCCGGACTCCGCGTTTGGCCGGCATCCGCCGGAGGGGCTGCCCTCCCCGGACGAAGCGGCGGACTTTTATCTCTACGCCGTCGAGCAGCTGGAACACCATGGCTACCAGCAGTACGAGATCTCCAACTTTGCAAAGCCCGGCTATGAGGGGAAGCACAACCTCATCTATTGGGACTGCGGGGACTACCTCGGCCTCGGCCCGGCGGCGCACTCCTGCATGGGCGGCAGGCGGTTCTATTACCCCGCCGACACCGAAGCCTTTCTTCACGACACTGCCGCCCCCATTCTGGACGGCGGCTGCGGCGCAGAGGATTATCTCATTTTACAGTTGCGCCTGCGCAAGGGGCTGGACCTGGCGGAGTACAAGGCCCGCTTCGGGAAGGAATTTTCCACGTCGCAGCTTGCCTTTGTCAAAAACTGCGTCAAGAACGGCTATGCGTCCTTCGACGGCCGCACCCTCGCGCTGACCCCCGCCGGGCTGATCGTGCAAAACAGCATCCTGGCAGAATTGTTATAATTCTATCACCCGCCAGCCCAGCTCCTGAATGGCCTCCTGATCGTGGGTGGCCAGCAGAACGACCTTTTCGCCGCAACGCTCCTTCAGCAGCGTTGCGGCTTTTTTCATGGTGTCGGGGTCCATGCCGGTGAACGGCTCGTCCAGCAGCAGGGTGTCACTCTCGGCCCAGAGTGCCCGCAGCAGGGCCGCACGGCGTTTCTGCCCGCCGGACAGCTTCCGTGCCGGGAGCGAGAGGGCGGCTTCATCCAATCCGATCTGTAAAAAATTGTTGTGGATCTGCTCTCTGTATTTCGTTTTTCCCTCCGGGAGCACCAGTTCCACGTTCTGGATGGCGTTCAGCTGGGGGCAGAGCCGGTCTTCCTGAAAGACAGCCCCCACCTTCCCCACGCCGGTCACAGTGCCGGAGGTGGGCACTTCCAGCCCCATGAGGATGCGGAGCAGGGTCGTTTTGCCCCACCCGCTGGGTGCCCAGAGGATAGCCGGGCCGGTAACGGTCAGGTCCAGCGCTTCGAAGAGCGTTTTTTCTCCGAAGCGTTTTGTCAGATTCGAAATTTCCAGTTTGTATTGCATTTTATACACCCTCTTCCCCCAGCACACGGGCCACGGCTCTGTCCAGCAGGGCCAGGAACAGCTTTTCGAACACTGCGCTCAGCAGGATGATGACAAAAGTCCAGGCGAACAGCTCCCCGGTGGACAGGGTGATCTTGGCCCGGTACAGTGCATCGCCGATGCTGCCGTCGGGCAGGCCGATGACTTCCGCCGCTACGCCGCTCTTCCAGCAGATGCCCAGTGCCACGCTGCACCCCTGCCGGAACGCCGGCAGCACAGCCGGGAGCCAGATGGCCCGCAGCCGACGCCCCAGCGGGAGCCGGAACACCTTTGCCATTTCCAGCAGCTGCACATCCACGCTCCCGATGCCGGTGCGCACCGCGCCGTAGAGCACCGGCAGCACCATCAGAAAGCTGATGAGGACCGACAGCGAGCTTCCGCTGACCCACACCAGTGCCAGAATGATGAAGCTCGCCACCGGCGTCGCCTTCACCAGCTGCATCACCGGCGCGAGCAGGGCTTCCACCCACGCCCAGCGCCCGGCGGCCACGGCCAGCACTACACTGGACACCGCCCCCAGCCCGAAGCCCAGCAGGATGCGCCCGGCACTGAAGCCAATGCGCTGCCAGAACTCTGCCTGGGGCAGCAGCTCCAGCAGGGTGCCCAGCGTCTGCACCGGCGACACCAGAAAGACCTCCTGCCCCACGGCCATGGCCGCAGCCTGCCAGACCGCCAGCCAGAACCCCGCCGCCGCCCACTTTGCCAGGCGGCTTTTTTTCGTTTGTTTCATTGCGCTCGTCCGCTCCTTCCCATTCCCTGTTTTTTCTTTTATAAGATAGCATATCATGTGATAGAATACAATTCTTCACCTTTCTTTTTCTTGACGTGAGGGGTTTTCGCTTCTATACTGTAAAGTAGTTCATCGGGCATCCCGCCCGGAAAGGAGGCCCTCCCCCATGCAAAAGCTCCCCGTCAGGCAGCGCCTGCTCCTCGGTTTTACGCTGTTTTCGATGTTCTTCGGAGCCGGGAATCTGATCTTTCCGCCCCATCTCGGCGCACAGGCCGGTTCCAACTTCTGGCCTGCCTTTGCCGGGTTCGCCGTCAGTGCCATTGGCCTGCCCATCGCAGGCGTAGTGGCCGTGGCCAGAGCGGGCGGGTTCGACCATCTGGCCAGCCGGGTCCACCCGAAATTTTCCCTCGTGTTCACCATTCTGGTCTATCTCTCCATCGGACCATGCCTCGCCATCCCCCGCACGGCCAGCACCTCGTTCGAGATGCTGGTGCCTCTGGTGGGCGGCGGGCGCGGTCTGCAGCTGAGCTACTCCATCGTTTTCTTTGCAGCGGCGTTCCTCGTGGCGCTCCATCCGGAAAAGCTCACCGACCGGCTGGGCCGCGTCCTCTGCCCGGCCCTCATCGCGCTGATCTTCGTCCTGTTCGCGGGCTGTCTGCTCCACCCGGTGGCCGCGCAGTACGGCTCCCCTGCCGCCGCCTATGCCCGTCTGCCCGCATTCGAAGGCATTCTGGGCGGCTACCAGACCATGGACGCCCTTGCGGGGCTGAACTTCGGGGCTGTCCTCGCACTCAACATCCAGGCCCTCGGCGTCACTGAGGAAAACGCCATCCGTCAGAACACCATCCGGGCGGGCTTCCTCGCGGGCGGGCTGCTGCTGGTCATCTACGCCATGCTGGGCCATATGGGCGCGCTGACCGGTGCCGCCGCGCCGGACTGCACCACCGGCGCCGAAGTCCTCTCTGCCCTTGCCAGCGCCCTGTTCGGCCGGGCCGGGCAGTTGCTCTTAGCGGCCATCTTCCTCATCGCCTGCTTCAACACCTGTGTGGGGCTTATCTCCTGCGTGGGGCAGTATTTCCACACCCTGCTCCCCCGCATCCCCTACCCGGCTCTCGCGGGCTTTTTCGCCGCCGCCAGTATGCTCATCTCCAACATCGGGCTGGCGGGCATCATCCGGCTGTCCACCCCGGTTCTGAGCGCACTGTATCCGGCAGCCATCGTGCTCATCGCGCTGTCGTTCCTGCCCAAAGCGTTCCAGAAACGGAGCGTCTACGTCTGCACCGTCGCACTGACGGCCGTGCAGAGCGTCCTTGCAGCCCTGCCGTTCACCGCTGTCTTCGTCACCGCCCTTCCGCTGGGGGCCTATGGCTTCGGCTGGGTCGTCCCGGCAGCGGCGGGGCTTCTGGTCGGGTTCCTGTTCCCATGAAAAAGTGCCGTGCAGCTGCACGGCACTTTTTTATGGAAGCCCTGTTTACTTCAGCGAGTTGACCAGGCGCTGGAATGCCTTCTGCACACGTTTGGCCACCGTGGCCTCGGTGTAGTAGAAGTTTGCATCCGGCAGCTTGCCGCCCACGGCGGCGGGCGAAGCGTCATAGAGCACCTGCAGATAAGCGTTGACGTCCGCCTTCATCTCGTCGCCGATGCGGTAGACGATGTTGCACTTGGGCAGCGCCTTCTTCGCGATGGCTGCCTTGGCCACCACGCCGACCTCCTCGCAGAGTGCGGCGGTGCCGTCCAGGTCGTCGTTGGCGGCATCCACGCTCTTCTGGTAGTCCTTCAGGAAGTTGATGACCTCCTCCGGGTGCTCCTCTGCGTAGGCGGTGCGCACCACCGTCACGCCGGTGATGAGCTGGGTGTCGCAGACCTTGTTCCACTCCTTGGTCAGGTCCAACACGACGCGCAGGCTGCTGTCCTTCATCTGGGCGGCAGTCACATAGGGCTGGGGCAGCACGGCGATGGCGTCTTTCTTCGTGGCAGCCATCTGGGCAGTCACCTCAGATGCCTCGCTGTAATATTCGATCTTCACATCCTTGTCGGGGTCGATGCCGTTCTTCCGGAGCAGATAGCGCAGCACGTACTCCGGGGTAGTCCCCTTGCCGGTGGACAGGATGGTGCGGCCCTTCAGGTCTGCAAAGCGGTGGACGGTGTCGCCCTTTTCCACCACATACAGCACGCCCAGCGTGTTCACGGCCATGACCTGGATGCCGCCGCTGGTCTTCTGGTAGAGGGTTGCGGCGAGGTTGGCCGGGATGGCGGCGATGTCCACTTCGCCCTTGATGAGCTTGGGCACGACCTCATCGGCGGCACCGTAGAGCTGCAGGTCGTAGTTCTGGGAAGCCGTTCCGTTCTGTTCCATGGCCAGCAGATTCACCAGACCCATGGTGGTGGGGCCTTTCAGGCCGGCCACCCGGACGGTGGTGTTCGTCTTGGCCGATGCCCCGCAGGCCAGCATCCCGACGAGCAGCGCCGCCGACAGCAGCAGGGATGTCAGTTTTTTCATCATTGTGTTGTTCCTTCCTCTCTTGATCTGTTCCAATCGTGAACAAATTTGCAAATTTTTCGAAAAACATTTGCTTTACAGGCTCAAGTTTACTATAATAGAGCCAAAAATACCGTTGCACGCGCAACGGAATCGCCAGTGGGCGGTGAGGGCCCGGAGAAAACCTCACAGGACGGCTATGGAAAACATTCTTCCTTTGTTACGATCGACCTCTCTTTTCACCGGCATCGAAGACGACGCGCTCCGCGTTCTGCTGAGCGAGCTGGGTGCAGTGATTCGCAGCTACGGCAAGGGCGAAACCCTGGTGCAGGCGGGGATGCCCAACCGCCGGGTGGGCATCGTGCTCACCGGCAGCATCGAAGCCTACCGCCCTGCGCCGGGCGGGGCCCGTGTACCCATCACCCGGATGGGGCCGGGCGGCGTCTTCGGTGATGTGCTGGGCGGCTCCAGTCTGGACAGCCCCGTCACCGTGGTGGCAGCTTCCAGCTGCGAGGTGCTGCTCTTCCCCTATGAGCGGCTGCTCCTCTCGGACGGCAGCGCCGCCCACCAGCAGGCGCTGCAGAACCTTGTGCGCACCATCAGCGACAAGTATTTCCTGCTCTCCCGCCGGGTGGACCTGCTGGTGCTGAAAAGCCTGCGGGCCAAGGTCTGCGCCTACCTGCTCAGTGAGGCTGAGCAGCAGGGCAGCCTGACCTTTTCCATCCCCTTCTCCCGCATCCAGCTGGCCGACTACCTCAACTGCGACCGCAGCGCCCTCTCGCGGGAGCTGAGCCTGATGCAGCGCGACGGCCTGCTGGACACCTACCGTTCCAGCTTCAAGCTGCTGCAGCCGGATGCGCTGCGGCAGATGGTGCTCTGACGGCCCGTTCCTGCGTACAATCCATAAAACGAGGTAACATTTCATGTCCAAACCCATTCTCTGGATCGTCATCCCCTGTTACAACGAGGAAAAGGTCCTGCCCATCACGGCCCCGATGTTTTTGCAGAAGCTCCAGTCGCTGGCCGAAAAGGGCCTTGTCAGCGACAAGAGCCGGGTGCTCTTCGTCAACGACGGCTCCCGCGATTCCACCTGGGAGCTCATCTGCCGGTTCGCAAAGGAAGATGAGCACTTCATTGGCATCTCCCAGAGCCGGAACCGCGGCCACCAGAACGCCGTGCTGGCCGGGCTGATGGAGGCCAAGGCCAGCGACTGCGACGTCACCATCTCCATCGACTGCGACGGGCAGGATGACATCAACGCCATGGACGAGATGGTGCAGAAGTATCTGGACGGTGCCGAGGTGGTCTACGGTGTGCGCAGCCGCCGCGACACCGACACCTTCTTCAAGCGGTTCACCGCCGAGGGGTTCTACCACCTGATGAACGCTCTGGGGGCCGACATCGTCTTCAACCATGCCGACTACCGGCTCATCAGCGCCCGCGTGCTGGAGAGCTTTGCGGACTATAAAGAGGTCAACATCTTCCTGCGCGGCATGGTGCCGCTGGTGGGCTTTCCCAGTGCGACCGTAAGCTACGAGCGCCACGAGCGTCTGGCCGGCGAGAGCCACTACCCCCTGCGCAAGATGCTGGCACTGGCCTTTGACGGCATCACCAGCCTGTCCAACAAGCCCATCCGGCTCATCACCGGCGCAGGCATCGTCGTCAGCCTCATCAGCTTCATCGGCGTCATCTGGGCCATCGTGCAGGCGGCGCTGGGCAGCGTGGTGGCAGGCTGGGCCTCCACCATCTGCATCGTCTGCTTCGTGGGCGGCGTCCAACTCATCTGCCTGGGCGTCATCGGCGAATACATCGGCAAGATCTACATGGAGACCAAGGCACGCCCCCGCTACATCATCAGCGAGCGCACCTGGGCCCCGTATGAAAGGAAGTATCACGGATGAGCAAACAGAGCTGGAAAGGCAGCACCCTGCTGAACCCGGAACCGCCGGTGCTGGTCTCCTGCGGCGGGCTGGAGACCCCCAACCTTATCACCATCGGCTGGACGGGCACCATCTGCACCCAGCCCAGCATGGTATCCATCAGCGTCCGACCGGAGCGGTTCAGTCACCACCTCATCCGGGAGAGTGGGCAGTTCGCCATCAACCTGCCCACGGAGGCACTGGTCCGCTCGGTGGACTGGTGCGGCGTCAAAAGCGGCCGGGATGTGGACAAATTCGCCGCCTGCGGGCTCCATGCAGCCCCCGGCACGGTCCTGACCGACTGCCCCATCCTCGAAGAAAGCCCGGTCAACCTCGAATGTCGGATCACGCAGATCATCCCGCTGGGCAGCCATGATCTCTTTCTGGCGGAGGTCGTGGCCTGCGATGTGGACGAGAGCCTGCTGGACGAGAACGGCAAGCTCTGCCTCGACAAGGCCCGGCTCATCGTCTACAGCCACGGCGAGTACCTGAGCCTCGGCAAAAAGCTGGGCACCTTCGGCTACAGTGTGCGGAAAAAGAAAACGCGGCGGAAATGACTCCCGCCGCACTTGACAAAAACGATAAAACGCACTATACTAAAACCAAAGAAGGCACTGCGACAAGCGGTTGACCTCTTGCTATCAGGTTAGTTCAAAAATTGAACCGTCGCCTTTGCCGAGGTGGCGGTTCAGCGTTTTTTCACGATAATGGTGATCGTAAATTCACCAATATGGAATGTAATACGCATTGCCTCACCCCCTTTCGGGAAGTGTAGGCCAACCGCCTGCCGTATGTGCAGTGCCTTGCTACCTAAGCAGCAGATTCAGTATAGCATAGATTTCGACAAGATGCAACAAAAGCGGGAAACACAGAAGCGTTTCCCGCTTTTGTTTATTGTTCCAGCAATTCCGTCAGGCAGCGCACCGTCCGGCCATGATTTCCGGTCACGGTCTCGGCGTGGAGCAGGCTGCTCAGAACGCTTTCCTCCACGCACTCCGCCACCGCACGGAAGAGCGGGTTGATGGCGTCATCGTGGAGGATGGCCATGGGCAGGATGGCCGTGTCGGCGTAATGCGGCATCCGGTTGGCCGTGGTAAAGGCGATCACGATCTCGCCGCTGCCGTTGCCGCAGTAGGAGCCGGTGCGGGACAGGCCCACCAGCGCCCGGTGGCAGAGCCGCCGCAGCTGGCGCTCGCTGAGCGGGATGTCCGTAGCCAGCACCGTGATGATGGAGCCTTTGTCCTCATGGGGCGGGATCTTCGCATCCAGCAGCGTCTGGATGGGCGTCCCCGCCACGACGAGGTCGTCGAAAACGGCATGGTTCGAGAGGACGAGCGCACCGATGGTGTAGGTCTTCCCGTCCAGCTCCACCTGCCGGGATGCCGACCCGATGCCGCCTTTCAGGCCGTGGCAGCGCATCCCGCGCCCGGCTCCGACGGCACCCTCGGCAAAATCGGCCCGGCAGTCGGCCAACGCGGCAAAGACATGCTCTTCGGTCACATGCAGGCCCCGGATGTCGTTCAGGCCGCTGTCGTTGCACTCGCAGACGACCGGGTTCACGCTGCCGGTAGTCTCGCAAATATCCGGATTACGCTGCAGCATATACTTCACCAGTGCCGTCTCCACGGTGCCCACACTGAGGGTATTGGTGAACAGGATCGGCGTTTCCAGCGTCCCCAGCTCGTCGATCTGGACCAGGCCGGTCGTCTTGCCGAAGCCGTTGATGACATGGCTGGCCGCCAGCACCTTATCGTGGAACACATCGCCCGGATGCGGCAGCAGAGCCGTCACGCCGGTCTGGACATTGCCGTCCGCCAGTGTGCAGTGCCCCACCGTCACGCCCGGCACATCGCTGATCTTGTTCCGGGGGCCGTGCGGCAGTCTGCCGACCCGGAAGCCCCATTTGTTCGTTTCGATTCCCATTGCAGCATCCTCCTTTGGACCAGTGCTCTTATTTTTCGTGTTTCACCCGCTCCATGGCCCCCAGGTCATACGGCGTGTTCTGGTAGACATAATAGTTCAGCCAGTTCTCATACAGCAGGTGCGCATGGGCGCGCCAGCGGAAGAGGGGCGGCTGCTCCGGATCATCGCCGGGGTAGTAGTTCTTCGGGATGGCGATGGGCAGGCCCTTTGCCACATCCCGCTTGTACTCCGCATCCAGCGTGTACTTATCATACTCCGGGTGGCCGGTCACGAAGATCTGCCGCCCGTTTTCGGTGCTCATGAGGAACGGCCCGGCCTCGTCGCTCTCGGCAAGGATGCGCAGTGCTTCGCAGCGGTCCACATCCGCACGGGAGATACCGGTGTGGCGGCTGTGGGGGGCGTAGAACACCTCATCAAAGCCGCGGACCAGCGGGTTCGACGGGCGGGTGACCCGGTGCTCGAACACGCCGAACATCTTCTGGGGCAGGATCTCCTTCCGGACGCCGTAGTGATAGTACAGGCCCGCCTGTGCGCCCCAGCAGACATGCAAAGTGGAGTAGACATTCGTCTCGCTGAAGTCCATGATCTCGCACAGCTCCGGCCAGTAATCCACCTGTTCAAACGCCATCGTCTCCACCGGTGCGCCGGTGATGATCATACCATCGTAGCGGTTGTTCTTCACTTCATCGAAGGTCTTGTAAAAGGCCTCCAGATGCGCCGTGGAGACATGGGTGGCCGCGTGGCTGGCCGTCTGGAGCAGCGTCATGTGGACCTGCAGCGGCGTGTTGGCCAGCAGCCGGGCGATCTGGGTCTCGGTGGCGATCTTGGTCGGCATCAGGTTCAGGATCAGGATCTCCAGCGGGCGGATGTGCTGGGAGGCCGCCCGCTCCCGGTGCATGACGAAGACATTCTCCTCATAGAGGGCGTCGTAGGCGGGGAGCGTTTTGGGGATGATCAGGGGCATGACGATTTCTCCTTCGGGATCAGATTTTGTCGAGTGCCTGTGCGATATCCGCGATCAGGTCCTCGCTGCTTTCCAGACCGCAGCTCATCCGGACCAGCTCGGCCGGCACACCGGCAGCCTTCAGCTGCTCGTCGGTCATCTGGCGATGGGTGCTGGAAGCCGGGTTCAGGCAGCAGGTGCGGGCGTCGGCCACATGGGTCTCGATGGCGGCCAAACGCAGGGACTTCATAAAGATGCTGGCGGCTTCGCGTCCGCCGGCCAGGCCGAAGGACACCACGCCGCAGCTGCCGTTGGGCAGGTACTTTTCGGCCAGCGCATGGTAGGGGCTGGACTCCAGACCGCAGTAGTTCACATACGCCACCTTGGGGTGTGCTTCCAGGAACTTTGCCACGGCCATGCCGTTGTCGCAGTGGCGCTGCATCCGGACATGCAGGCTTTCCAGACCGAGGTTCAGCATGTAGGCGTTCATGGGCGACTGCATGGAGCCGAAGTCGCGCATCAGCTGGGCCGTGGCCTTGGTGATGAAGGCCCCCTCTTTGCCGAAGCGCTCGGCGTAGGTGATGCCATGATAGCTGTCGTCCGGGGTGCACAGACCGGGGAACTTTTCGGCGTGGGCCATCCAGTCGAATCTGCCGCTGTCCACGATGGCACCGCCCAGAACCGCTCCGTGGCCGTCCATGTACTTGGTAGTGGAATGGGTCACGATGTCCGCGCCCCACTCGAACGGGCGGCAGTTGACCGGGGTCGGGAAGGTGTTGTCCACGATGAGCGGCACCCCATGCGCGTGTGCGGCGTTTGCAAACTTTTCAATGTCCAGCACGGTCAGGGCAGGGTTGGCGATGGTCTCGCCAAAGACGACTTTGGTGTTGGGCTGGAAAGCGGCGTCCAGCTCTTCCTCGCTGCACAGCGGGTCTACGAAGGTCGCGGTGATGCCCATCTTCTTCATGGTGACGGAGATGAGGTTGAAGGTGCCGCCGTAGATGGTGCTGGACGCCACGATGTGGTCGCCCGCCTCACAGAGATTGAACAGGGCGAAGAAGTTGGCGGCCTGACCGCTGCTGGTCAGCATCGCGGCCGTGCCGCCCTCCAGCTCGCAGATCTTCTTGGCCACCAGGTCGCAGGTGGGGTTCTGCAAACGGGAATAGAAATAGCCGTCGGCCTCCAGGTCGAACAGCTTGCCCATATCCTCGCTGGTGGCGTATTTGAAGGTGGTGGACTGGATGATGGGGATCTGGCGGGGCTCGCCGTTGCCGGGCGTATAACCGCCCTGCACACAGATGGTATCACGGTTCATTGTTACATACTCCTTTACTGGGTTGGTCGGAATAGCACAATTCCCCGCCGGAAGACAGACCTCCGGCGGGGAATTGAAACGTTAAATTTTTCCCTGCCGAAGGGCAGCTTTTTTTACTTGCGCAGCCGCTTATCGCTCCGGGTGGCCCACAGGGTGCCGACGGTCTGGAAGACCTGCACCAGCAGCACCAGCAGGATGACGCAGACGATCATGATGTTCGTCTGGTAGCGGTAGTAGCCGTAGGACAGTGCGATCTTGCCCAGACCGCCGCCGCCGATGACACCGGACATGGCCGAGTAGCCCAGAATGGTGGTCAGGGCCGTGGTCATGCTGGAAATGAGGCCCGGCAGACACTCCGGGATCATGACCTTGGTGATGATCTGGAACGGCGTTGCGCCCATGCTCTGGGCCGCTTCCACCACGCCCTCGTCCAGCTCGCGCAGACTGGTCTCCACCAGACGCGCCACGAACGGGAAGGCCGCGACCACCAGCGGCACGATGGTGGCTTTGGTGCCGACCGTCGTGCCCACGATGAGGCGGGTCAGCGGGAAGACGCAGATCATCAAAATCAGGAACGGGACGCTGCGCAGGATGTTGATGATGATATTCAGCAGGTGCATCAGCCAGCCGGGCAGGGGCAGAACGCCGTCCTTATCCCCGGCCACGAGCAGGACGCCCAGCGGCAGACCGATGACCAGCGAAAAGGCCGTGGAGAGCACCGTCACATAGAACGTCTCCCAGATGGCAAACCCATAATCTGCAATGCTCATTCGCCGGTCACCTCCTCCACCGTCACACCGGGCTGGCTGCGCATGTAGGCAGCCGCCTGTTTTGCTTCTTCTGTGTCTTTGGGCAGCTTGAGCAGCATGCTGCCGTAGCACTGGCCGCTCAGGTCGCGGGTATCGGCGCTGAGCACACTGACCAGAATGCCCTTTTCTGCCGCGAGGCTCGCCACCAGCGGCTTTGCGGCGGACGAGCCGTTGAAGGTCACGCGGACCACATGGTCGTCCGGCGCAAAGCTCGACAAGTCACGGGCCGCACTGCCGCCGTTGGGTGCCACCAGACGCCGGGCCGCAGCGGTCCTGGGGTTGGCGAAGATCTCCTTCACCTCGCCCAGCTCGACCACCACGCCGCCGTCCAGAATGGCAACGTGATCGCAGATCTCTTCCACAACGCTCATCTGGTGGGTAATGACCACCACCGTGATGCCCAGCTTCCGGTTGATGTCCTTGATAAGGGTCAGGATGGAGTGGGTGGTGTTGGGGTCCAGCGCACTGGTGGCCTCGTCGCAGAGCAGGACTTTGGGATTCGTCGCCAGTGCACGGGCAATGGCGATGCGCTGCTTCTGGCCGCCGGACAGCTGGGCCGGGTAGGCGTTGGCCTTGTCGGGCAGGCCCACCATCTCCAGAAGTTCATGGGCGCGCTTTTCGGCGTCGGCCTTCTTCACCCCGGCCAGCTCCATGGGGAAGCAGATGTTCTTCAGGCAGCTGCGCTGCATCAGCAGGTTGAACTGCTGGAAGATCATCGTGATCTCCCGGCGGCGGGCGCGCAGCTCGGCGGGCGAAAGCGTTTCCATCTCCACGCCGTCAATGACGACGCTGCCCTCGGTGGGGCGTTCCAGCAGGTTGATGCAGCGCACCAGCGTGGATTTGCCCGCACCGGACATGCCGATGATGCCGTAGATGGAACCATCCGGAATGGTCAGGTTGATATCGCTCAGCGCGTTGACCGCGCCGTCCTTCATCTGGAAGGTCTTGGAAAGATGTTTGATCTCGATCACGGAAATGCTCCTTTGAATCAGATGGAGAGCTTAGCCCTCGATGGGAGACAGGTCGCTCTGCTTGCCGCCGTAGATGCCCATGGGCTCGACGTGGATGCCGGCCACGGTGACCAGATGGGTGCCGTGCTCCTGGTTGAAGTCGTCCAGGTAAGGCTGATGCTGGAAGTAGTTGGTGTCGATCTGGCCGTCCTCGACGACATTGTTGGGCTGGATGTAGTCATCGAACTCCTGAACATCCAGGGTGATGCCCTTCTGGGCCAGGATGTCCTTGCAGATCTCCAGGATCTCGCAGTGGGGAGCCGGCGTTGCGGCGCAGCTGACGGTCTCGCCGTTCAGTGCATCGTAGTCCACGGTGGAGTCGTAGCCGTCGGTGGGGTTCTCCACGACGAAGACGACGGAGCCTGCATACTTCTCATCGATGAAGTCCTTGACCTGCTGGCTCTCCAGAGCAGCGGCCAGAGCCTTGATCTTGGGGGACTCCTGATTGCCGTCCTTGCAGACCAGAACGTTGACGTAAGCAGAAGAGCCGTCCTCGATGGCCAGTGCATCCTCCACGGGGTTCAGACCGGCAGAGATGGCGTAGTTGGAGTTGATGACGGCGTAGTCCTCATCCTGCAGAACGCTGGGCACCTGTGCAGCCTCGACCTCGTCGATGTTGACGTTGAACGGGTTCTCCTCGATGTCGTTCTTGGTGGCGGTCAGGCCGGCATCCGCCTTGACCTTGAAGAAGCCGTTCTTCTCCAGCAGAGCCAGAGCGCGGGCCTCGTTGGTGGTGTCGTTGGGCACGGCCACGCTGATCTTATCCAGCTTCTTGACCACCTCGGAAGAGGCGGCAGCGGAGCTTGCGGTGGAAGAAGAACCGCCGCAGGCGGTCAGGGCAGCTGCAGCGGCAGCGATGCCGGTCACTTTCAGAAAATCACGACGCGAAATCTTAGACATAATGTTTTCCCTCTCTTGTTGTTCCATAATTTTTTTGCACTGCGCAGCACATTTTTCTGCGCCTTGTGCAGCCGGAAGTACGAAAAAAGCGCCTCCGTCCTCAGCGGGCAACTGCCCACAAGGACGAAAGCGCATAAAACTTCCGTGGTACCACCTTGGTTCACCGCGCCCTCACGGGCCCGGCCTCGATGCTGCGGCAGCGGCTTTCTCCTCCCACTGCTTACAGCCGGACGCTGTAACGGGCGCTCCCGTCGCGGGCTTAGCACTCTTGCGCTTCGCCCCCGCAGCTCCGAGACCATTTTCGGTTCCCTGTTTCCTGCCCTTTTCCACCGACCGGGCTCTCTGGAAGGATCAATGCGAAAACCTACTCTTCTCTTCACAGCCATTTTTGTGATATTGGTTTTATTCTAATCCCCTTTTCGGCATTTGTCAACCCTTTCAACGAAGTTTTTTGGTAGGGAATACCCTCTCAGGCCGCTTTGCGGCCAGCTCTCCCAAAGGGAGAGCCCTTGGCAGGCCGGGCAGACCTGCGCACTGCCGCCTGCGGCTCCTGAACGGCCGGGACCTGTCCTCATTGCCAGCAGCCGTTTGCCTGAGCAGCAAGGCCCATCGCCTTCCGGCAGCATGGACCTGTGCAGTCAGCACGGCCAAGACCGGTTCGCCAGTGGCTCGCCCTGCGGGAGAGCTGGCAACGCCAAAGGCGTTGACTGAGAGGGCAAGACATGCTATCTTATAAATCAAGAACGTATGCCCTTTGCGGCACAGTAAGGAGAGACGCAATGAACGGCAGGGAATTGTATCCCGACGCAGAAGAGCGCCGCCGCATCATGGATTTCATTATGGCGGCCGGGCAGACGCTGCTGGAAAACGGCGCGGAGGTCTTCCGCGTGGAGCAGACCATGGAGATCATGGCGCGCAGCTTCCATCTGCGGGAATTTCATGTATATGTATTGACCAACGGCATTTTTGCCAGTGCCGGCACGGCCGAGATCAGCGAGGTGCGCAACGTACCCACCCGCACGACCCATCTGGGCCGGGTGGCTGCGGTGAACCAGCTGTCCCGTCAGATCGCAGAGGGCAGCGTGACCACCATCGACGAAGCCGAGAGCCGCCTGGTGCAGGCGCGGAACATTCCCTTCCCGAAGGGCCGGGTGCAGCTTCTGGCCGGGCTTTCGGGCGCGTTCTGCTTCGCGCTCATCTTCGGCGGCACCCTTCAGGCCGCGCTGGTCGCTGCGGTGGCGGGCTGTGCGGCCAACGCCTATCTGCTGTTCTGCGGGCGGCACCCCATAGGCGGCGGGTTCCGCACCATCTCCACCGCTTCGCTCATCACCATCCTCTGCATTCTGGGCTGCCACCTGCTCCACACCGAGGCCAGCCATGCCATCATCGGCACCCTGATGATCCTCACGCCCGGCATCGCGTTCACCATGGGCATCCGGGATTTTGTGCAGGGCGATTATCTTTCCGGCACCATCCGGATGATCGACGCGCTGCTCATCGCAGCCAGCATCGCCATCGGCACCGGTCTGGTGCTGGGGGCCTATGCCGCATGGACGGGGGTGGTGGCCGCATGACGGAACTTCTGTTGACGAGTGAGCAGATCGGCCAGCTGGTGGCCCAGTTCTTCATCGCCGGGGCGGGCACCCTGAGCTTTGCCGTTCTCTTCGCTTCCCCTAAGCGCACCCTGCCCTACTGCGGCCTTGTCGGCGCGATGGGCTGGTTCATTTACGAGCTGGCCGTCCTCTTCGGGCTGGAAAGTTTTGCCGCCTCGCTGCTGGCCGTCATCCCTTTGACGCTGCTGGCCCGCATCTTCGCCATCGTGCTCAAAACGCCGGTCACCATCTTCCTGCTGGCCGGCATCTTCCCGCTGGTGCCCGGTGCCGGCATCTACTACACCGCCTACTACTTCATCCAGGGCAACAACGCTCTGGCTCTGGCCAACGGCATCTCGACGTTCAAGATCGCCGTGGCCCTTGCCATCGGCATCGCGCTGGTGCTGGGGCTTCCGCTGCCCCGCCTCAAGACCCGCCCCAGGAAATGAACAAAAACGCTCCGGCTCAATGCCGGAGCGTTTTGTTCATCAGGAGAGCAGCAGCAGCTGTGCGCCGCCTGCCATGTTCAGCTGGAAGAACGCCTTCTGACCGTTCTCACTGTAACTGACCTGCACGGGGGTCTTGCTTCCATCGGCATGGACCTGCTGCAGGGTGTACCCCTGCACCGCAGAAGCCGGAAGCTCGATGTTCGCCGTGACGTCCGAGTCCATCACACGGGCATCGGTGACGACCGTGTTGCTCTTGACCTTGCCGCACTTGGTGCAGACGACCTTGTTCATGCAGGTCTGGTAATAGAAGGCCACCGTCATGACCTTCGGGCCGTCCTGCAGGCTGCCCTCATAGATTTCGAGGTTGGAGAAGTTCGAGAAGGTGTTCTTCACCTTGGTCAGGCGCTGTACGGGGTCTTTTCTGCCCTCCTTGCCGCAGTGCGGGCAGAGGGTGAAGGTCTTTCCCTCCAGCGTGAAGTCGGTAGGCACACAGTCCTCACGATACTCCACGAAGGTCTTCCACTTGTGCTCGTTCTCCTTGCACTCCTTCCGGGCCGGTTCCTCTGCAACGCCGGATACGGCCCCGCCCACCAGGATGCAGACAGAAAGCCCCAGCATTGCGAGCGTTTTCATGATTCGTTTTCTCATAGCAGTTCCTTTCTCCCTGCCGGTCTGGCAGAGCTGCACGGTGAAATGCGGTCTGTTTTTCGCTTTCACGCTGTTTTTCGTGCCTTCATTATACCATTTGGTGGAAAACACTGTCAATTGTTCCTTTTTAACCGGTGCTTGCGCAGGCAGGCCGTTCGCGCTATACTGTTCTCAGAACGATCGAAAGGAGACGCTCTCATGTCTGTTATGGAAAAACTTCTCACCCGCCGCACCTACCGCCGCTTTGCACAGAAAGCCATCCCACAGGATGTGGTGGAGGACATCATCGAAGCCGTCCGCCTCTCCTCCTGCGGAGCCAACCGTCAGGCCGTGCGTCTGGTGGTCGTGAACAAACCCGAAGATGTAGCCGAAGTCCAGCCGCTGGTCAAGTGGGCCGCCTATCTGCCCCCGGAGCAGGGCACCCCAAAAGCTGACGAGATGCCCACTTTATATATAGCCGTCGTGCAGGACACTGCCATCCCCGGCGACCTGAACACCGACACCGGGATCGCGCTGGCCAACATGACGCTGGCCGCGTGGGACAAGGGCGTGGGCAGCTGCATCATGGGTGCCATCAACAAGCTCGCCCTCACCGAGCTGCTCCACATCAAGGAGCCGGAAAAGCTGGCCTTTATGGTGGCGTTCGGCTACCCCACCCACGAAGCCCACATCGTCCCCCTGACCGGGGAGACCGGCATGAAGTATTATCTGGACGGCCAGAAGGACTACTGTGTGCCGAAGCGGAGTGCTGAGGAGATCGCACGGTATTTGTAAGGTCTCTCTTCGTACAACCTCTCCGTTGAGCCTGCCGGCTCGGAGCCATGACAGAGAGGTTTTTGCATATATTCATTCATTTTCCCGGTATGATTGCATAAGTGTTCTCAAAACGGTTTCATTTTTATCGAATTTTTGCACAACACTTGACTTTTTTATTTGTGCAATCTATACTAGACCCGTTCTCTGATGTTTCGATGAATCGCATCGCCGCAGAGAGATGAAAGATTATACAATCGATCGAGGAGTGTTTGAATATGAAAAAGATTACCCGTCGCAGCTTCCTGGCTGCCGCTGGTCTGACCGCTGCCGCTCTGGCTCTGACCGCCTGCGGTGGTTCCTCTTCCAGCACCGCTTCTTCCACTGCAAGCTCTGCCGCTGCTTCCTCCGAGGCAGCTTCTTCCAGCGCTGCTGCTGAGCTGACCACCGTTGAGGCCGGCAAGCTGACCATGGCCACCAACGCTGCCTTCCCTCCGTATGAGATGACCACCGACACCGGTGCGTTCGAGGGCATCGACGTGGACACCGCACAGGCCATTGCTGAGAAGCTGGGTCTGGAGCTTCAGATCGACGACATGGACTTCGACGCTGCGCTGCTGAGCGTCCAGCAGGGCAAGGCCGACATCGTCATGGCTGGCGTCACCGTCACCGACGAGCGCAAGGCCGTCATGGACTTCTCCGACAGCTATGCTACCGGCATCCAGTCCATCATCGTTCCCGAAGGCTCTGACATCGCTACCCCCGATGATCTGGCCGGCAAGAAGATCGGCACCCAGCGCGGCACCACCGGCTACATCTACTGCTCCGATGATTTCGGCGATGAGAACGTCGTGGCTTACGACGACGGCCTGACCGCTGTGCAGGCTCTGAACAACGGCCAGGTGGATGCTGTCGTCATCGACAACGCTCCCGCCAAGGAGTTCGTTGCTGCCAACCCCGGTCTGGTCATTCTGGACACCAGCTATGCTGAGGAAGACTACGCCATCGGCATGGCAAAGGGTTCTGCTCTGGAAGATGCCATCAACGCTACTCTGGAAGAGCTGAAGGCTGACGGCACCCTGCAGTCCATCGTGGACAAGTACATCACCGCTGAGTGATCAGCGCGACCGTGCACCACGGGGAGGAAGCTCCAAGAGAGCCCCTCCCCTTTTTTGGAAAAAGAAGGTTACAAAAATCTGACAAAACAGGAAAGTGAGGATGCGAATGGCCGCACAATATGAACTGCTGAAAGAGCTGCTCAACAGCGGCACGAAGCTCAGCTTCGGGCAGGAATTCTTCTACAAATTTTATCAGGCGTTCATCCTGAAGGACCGCTGGATGCAGTACGTTCAGGGCGTGGGCACCACGCTTCTGGTCACGGCCATCGCACTGGCGCTGGGTGTGGTGCTGGGCAGCGTGGTCGCACTGGTCCGTGTGGCCCACGACCAGCAGCGCTCCGGCCGCAGGAACCCGGTGCTGGGCTTCTTCAACGCCATCTGCCAGGTGTACACCACCATCATCCGCGGCACCCCCATGATGGTCCAGCTGCTCATCATGAGCATGGTCATCTTTGCCAACAGCCGCAACTTCACCATGGTCGGTGCGCTGGCGCTGGGCATCAACTCCGGCGCTTATGTATCCGAGATCATCCGCGGCGGCCTGATGGCTGTGGACCCCGGCCAGATGGAAGCCGGCCGCAGCCTGGGCCTGAACTACATAACCACCATGGTGGTCATCATCATCCCGCAGGCCATCCGCGCCGTGCTGCCGGCTCTGGGCAATGAGTTCATCGTCCTGCTCAAGGATACCTCGCTCATCACCGTCATCGGCGGCAAGGAGGTGCTGTATGCGGCCCAGGGCATCATGAACCGCACCTACGAGGCCATGTTCCCGCTGTGCGGCGTTGCACTTGTTTATTTGTTCCTCGTCATGCTGTTTACCTGGCTGCTGACGAAGTTTGAGAGGAGGATGGCTCAAGGTGACCGATAAGATTCTGGAAGTCCGCGGTCTGACCAAGACCTACGGCGGCGACAAGAAGAAGGGCGCAAAGCAGCCCACCCCCACCCTCGATGTCCTGAAGGGCATCGACATCGACATCTACCGCGGCGACGTGGTCTGCCTGATCGGCCCTTCCGGCTGCGGCAAGTCCACCTTCCTGCGCTGCCTGAACCGGCTGGAGATCCCCACCGGCGGCTCCATCAAGTTTGAGGGCGTCGAGATCGATGACAGCCACATTGATGCCGTCCGCCAGAAGATGGGGATGGTGTTCCAGCACTTCAACCTCTTCCCGCACCTGACGGTCAAGCAGAACCTCTGCCTGGCCCCCACCCTGCTGAAGCTGAAGAACCAGCAGGAAGCGGACAAGCGCGCCGAAGAGCTGCTGGCCCGCGTCGGCCTGTCCGACAAGGCCGACGCCTACCCCAAGAGCCTGTCCGGCGGCCAGCAGCAGCGCATCGCCATTGCCCGTGCCCTGGCCATGGACCCGGACGTCATCCTCTTCGATGAGCCCACCTCCGCGCTGGACCCCGAAATGGTCGGCGAGGTCCTGGAGCTGATGAAGGAGCTGGCCCACACCGGCATCACCATGCTGGTCGTCACCCATGAGATGGGCTTTGCGCGCGAGGTCTCCAACCGCGTCATCTTCATCGACGACGGCAAAGTCCAGGAGGACGAGCCCCCGCAGGAGCTGTTTGCCAACCCCAAGCATCCCCGCCTGAAGGCGTTCCTGTCCAAGATGCTGTAACATTGCTTTCAACAAAAAAATCTCCGCGCAGCTGCGCGGAGATTTTTTTGTTTCCTGCTGCCTGCTCAGGCATTCAGCACCGATTTTCCCGTCAGGGGGTCCGGGATGCCCAGCAGGGCCAGGATGATGGCCATGCGGATATACACACCGTTGTGCACCTGGTCAAAGTAGGCGGCGCGGGGGTCGTTGTCCACATCGAGCTTGATCTCGTCGATGCGGGGCAACGGGTGGAGCACCGGCATATCAGCCGGAGCCTGCTCCAGCAGCTTTGCATTCAGGGAGTAGCAGCCTTTCAGCCGGAGGTAATCTTCCTCGTTGAAGAAGCGCTCCTGCTGGATGCGGGTCATGTAGAGGACATCGAGGGTGGGCAGCTCGGCTTCGAGGTCGGCGGTCTCCTTGTAGGTCTGGTGGAGCGGCGTCAGCGTCTCGTCCTTGACGTACTGCGGGATGCGCAGTTCCTCCGGCGAGATGAAGACGAACCGGTTCCCCTCAAACTGGCTCAGCGCAGCGGTCAGGGAGTGGACCGTCCGGCCGAATTTGAGGTCGCCGCAGAAGCCGATGGTCAGATGGTCCAGCCGCCCTTTGCGCTGGCGGATGGTCATCAGGTCGATCATGGTCTGAGAGGGGTGGGCGTGCCCGCCGTCGCCTGCATTGATGACGGGCACCCGCGCATACAGGGATGCGCGCAGGGGTGCGCCCTCTTTGGGGTGGCGCATCGCAATGATGTCGGCATAGTTGCTCACGACACGGGCCGTATCGGCCACCGTCTCGCCCTTGCTGGCGCTGGACAGCTGCGCCCCGGCAAAGCCCAGCGTCTTGCCGCCCAGCCGCAGCATGGCCGACTCAAACGAGAGCCGGGTGCGGGTGGACGGCTCATAGAACAGCGTTGCCAGAATGCGCCCGTCGCAGAGATGGGCATAGGGTGCGGGGTCTGCCTCCATCCGGTCGGCAAGGTCGAGGAGGGCCAGCTGCTCGTCCAGAGAAAAGCTGTTCGGCTCAATGAAATGTCTCACAGCCATTCTCCTTTCAGCACGAACTTCTCACGCTCGGCACCGGTGGAGATAAACTGGATCTCGTGGTCCAGCTGCTTTTCGAGGAACGCCACATAGCCTTTTGCCTCTTTGGGCAGCTCGTCCCAGCTCTTGCAGCCGGAGAGGTCGGTGTTCCAGCCAGGCAGCATCGTGACGACCGGCTCCATCCGGTCCAGGTCAGACAGCGTGTCGAAGCGGGGGACTTCTACACCGTCCAGCTTGTAACCGGTGATGACCGGGATCTCGTTCATGCTGCTCAGGACGTCCAGCTTGGTCAGGGCGATCTTGTCCGCTCCCTGGCAGGCCAGACCGTAGCGGCTGGCCACGCAGTCAAAGGGGCCGACACGGCGGGGACGGCCGGTGGCCGCACCGTATTCGCCGCCTGCCTTCCGCAGCTGCTCGTTCCAGTCCTCATCCATGGCATGTTCTGCGGCGAAGGGGCCTGCGCCGACACAGGTGGAGTAGGCTTTCAGCACACCGACCACATGGTCGAGCCGACAATTCGGGATGCCGGCCCCCAGCGGCGCATAGGCGGCCAGCGTATTGGAGCTGGACGTGAAGGGGAAGATGCCGTAGTCGATGTCCCGCATGGCACCCAGCTGAGCTTCCAGCACGATGCGCTTGCCGCTGTCGTGGGCCTGCTGCAAAAAGGCGCCCACGTCGCAGATGAACGGTGCGAATCGCTCGGCCTGGGTCCTGCACCAGTCCAGCAGCGCGTCATAGGACATCTTTTCCTGATGATAGCAGCCTGCCAGCTCCATGTTCTTGGAATCCAGGATCATGTGCAGGCGGTTTTGGGTGCGCTCTTCGTCCAGATGGAGCAGGTCGCCCAGACGCAGGGTCTTTTTGCGGTATTTGTCGCTGTAGGCGTAGGCGATGCCGCGCCGGGTGGAGCCGAAGGCGCTCCCCTTTTTGGCCAGGCGGTCTTCTTCCAGACCATCCTGCACCTTGTGCCAGGGCATCGAGATGGTGGCCTTGTCGGAGAGCTTCAGATTTTTGGGGCCGATCTCCACGCCGCGGGCCTCAATGGCCTGCATCTCGTTCGAGAGGTGGTCGAGGTCGATGACCATACCGGTGCCCAGCACACAGGTGACATCCGGGTGCAGGATGCCGGAGGGCAGAAGGTTCAGGATGAACTTGCCCTTTTCGGTGACGACGGTGTGCCCGGCATTGTTGCCGCCCTGATAGCGGGCAACGACATCGGCGTTTTCGGCCAGCAGGTCGATGACGCGGCCTTTGCCCTCATCGCCCCAATTGATTCCAGTAACAGCGGTCAGCATGATTTGTTATAACCTTCTTTTTGTTGTTCCCAATGGTCTGCGCTCTGGTGGGCAGACCGTAGTTTTTTCAGATTTCCTCTTGCAATTTTCGATTGCAGTGCTATTATACGAGCAGGAAAAGAATGTGTAAAACGTATCCTGCACATGGTTGCAATATGATTTTTACATGGAGGAGGGCAACATCTCATGTACGTGGACTGGGAATACTACAAGATCTTCTATTATGTTGCAAAATACCAGAATTTCACCAAGGCGGCGCGGGTGCTGGGCAACAACCAGCCCAACATCACCCACTCGATGAACCGGCTGGAAAGCCAGCTGAACTGCGTGCTGTTCATCCGCTCCAACCGGGGCGTGACCCTGACGCCGGAGGGCGAGATGCTCTATTCCCGCATTGCATCGGCGGCGGTGCAGATCCAGGACGCCGAGGAGGAGCTGAGCGCCAGCGCCACGCTGGAGCACGGTGCCATCAGCATCAGCGCCACCGAGACGGCCCTGAACATCTACCTCTCCGAAAAGCTGCGGGACTTCCACACCGAATACCCCGGCATCCGGCTGCGCATCTCGAACCACTCCACCCCGCAGGCGATGCAGGCCGTGAAAAACGGCGAAGTGGATTTTGCCATCGTCTCCACCCCGGCCGAGGTGGAACCGGGGCTGAAGCGGGTGGAGCTGAAACCGTTTTACGAAGTGCTGGTGGGCGGCAGGACCTTCACGGCCCTGGCCAGCCAGAACCTCTCCTTAAAGGAACTGGAAAATTACCCGCTCATCTCCCTGAGCGACGAGAGCACGACCCGCAGCTTCTACCGGCAGTTCTTCCTCGACCACGACGCGGTGCTCCGGCCCGACACCGAGGCCGCCACCACCGACCAGATGCTCACGCTGGTCAAAAGCGAGCTGGGCCTTGCCTTTGTGCCGGAATCCATGGCGGCCGAGCCGCTGGCGCGGGGCGAGATCGTCCAGCTCCATCTGCGGGAGATCATCCCCCAGCGCTCCATCTGCCTGGTCTACGACCACCACCGCCCGCTGAACACCGCTGCGCGCAAGTTCCAGAAGCTGCTGACCAGCCCGGAAGAGGCGCATTGAAAAAATGCACCCGCACTCTTTTGTTCCCGCGGAACGCAAAAAAGCCCCAGAAACACAAAAACCCGCCTGGCAGCGGGTTTTTGTGTATAGAGGGGTGGGAAAGTATATAAAGTTGGGAATCGCATTTTCAGTGGCAGGAGCACAGCATTCTTGCCGTTTGCTCCCTGCGATATGTATTATACCCATTTTTCTTTTCTTGTCAAACAAATTTTTTGCCGTTTGCTTTAATTTTGCACTTTACATTTTGGTCAAAACTTTATATAATTAACACAGTCAGATTTTTTCTGCTTCTTTTCGATGTTTGTGCTATTTTTACAACATTAAAACTTTACTTTCAAAAATTTTTATGGATTCCAACATATTTCAAAAAAGGAGACCTTCCCCATGGATGATTTAGACCGCAAGATTCTCTCCCTGCTCGCCAAAAATGCCCGGATGCCGGTCAAGGAGATCGCCGAGCAGGTCGCACTGACCAGCCCCGCCGTTTCCAGCCGCATCCACAAACTGGAGATCGACGGCATCATCAGCGGCTATACCGTAGTGCTCAACCGCCCGGCCGACCGGGTCTACGTGGACGCCCTCATCAGCCTGTCCGTGACGCCCAGCCACCGGGACGAGCTGGTGGAACTGATGCAGAACAGCAAGGAAGTGCTGCAATGCTACCACGTCACCGGTGCCTACACCTTCCTCATCAAAGTCAGCTGCGGCAGTATGCCCCAGCTGGAGCACCTCATTTTACAGTTCCAGAAGCTGGGCACCACCAGTACCCAGATCATCCTTTCCACCCCCGTCAACCACGGCGACCTGGAAGCAATGATGCTGTAAGACCACCCATCCCATAAAATATTTCATCTACCGCCGGGACCGAATGCAATTTTTTGCCCCGGCGGTTCGTATATCCGGTACAAGGCCCTTCCGCCGCCCGCATAGACCGGCGCGGAGCGGGCATCCTAACGATACGCGCGGGGACTCCCCGCACACTGTTTGCAACGAAAGGAATCCAGCCTATGAAGTCCATGACCAAACGCCTCCTCGCCGCCCTGCTGGCTGTGGCCGCTCTGTTCGCTCTGGCGGGCTGCAGCAAGTCCGACAAGGCCGACGCTGCCCCCAAAGACTACACGAAGATCCTCCACGACGCCCGCCCGGACGAAGACAACGAATATTATATGATCTTCTCCCCCGGCGAAGACGGCAAGTTCACCGCCCAGTACGGCTACAGCGACAGCTATGACGCCGCCCAGCTGGACGAAGAGATCCGCAACATGCTGCTCCCCCTGCTGAACCTCGAAGAGGACATGTACACCGACTTTGCCGCCTCCGTTTCCGGCATGATGGTGCAGAGCTACGGCATCGCCATCGTCAAGCCCGCCGAGGGCAAACAACAGGCCGTATTCGAAGCCCTGGATGCCTACGTCCAGAGCCAGATGCAGAGCATGGAGCATTATCTGGAAGACCAGTACCAGATTGCCGCGTCATCTCATATCTCCACTGCTCCCACCGGCGAGGTGATTCTCGTCTGCTGCGAGAACCCCGAAGCCGTGATGAACGCCATCAAAACGGCGCTGGCCGCATAAGCTCCTCCACCTTCCCGCTTTCACCGCGCTCTGTTTTGGGGGCGCGGTGTTTTATTTTCTTCCGCAAAATGGGTCAAATGGGCACTCTGTGCAAAAAGTTTTTTCAAAATCCCTCCAAATCACTTTCCAAAAGTGGTTTTTTGATGTATTCTATTCCTATCCGCTGTGTGTCTGCCACGCAGACGGAACGCTAAAAACGAAAGAGGGGTGCGCACAGATATGCTGAAATATCTGGCAAAACGCATCGGGCGCTCGATTTTGACCCTGTTCGTCATCGTGACGCTCGTTTTCTGCCTGCTGCGGCTGATGCCCGTGGAAGGCTACTTTGCAAACTACGAAAAAATGACCGAGGCTCAGATCCAGGCGGGCCTCCAGTCCATGGGCCTGCTGGACCCGCTGCCGGTGCAGATCGGGCGGTTCTGGTGGAATGCACTGCACGGCGACCTCGGCGTCAGCCATATCTATAAGGTCAATGCGCCTGTGACCGGCATCCTAGCCAAAAAGCTGCCCATCTCGGTGCAGATGGGTGTTTTCTCCATGCTGCTGAGTCTGGTCATCGGCATCCCGATGGGCCTGTTCATGGGCCGGTTCAAGAACCGCTGGCCGGATAAGATCGGCACGGCCATCATCGTGCTCATCCAGGCCGTGCCTGCCGCCGTGTACTATCTGTATATTCAGATGTATGGCACCACCGCGCTGGGCGTCGGCCTGCTGTTCGATGCCTCCAACTGGAAATACTGGGTGCTGCCCATCTGCTCCATGAGCCTGGGCAACGTGGCCTTCTACGGCATGTGGCTGCGCCGCTACATGGTGGATGAGAGCAACAAGGACTACGTCCGCCTGGCACTGGCCAAGGGCGTGAGCGAAAACAACATCGCACTGCACCACATCTTCCGCAACGCCATGGTCCCGCTGGTGCAGTACATCCCGTCGGCCTTCCTGAACACCGTCGTCGGCTCCATCTACATCGAGAGCCTGTACAGCATCCCCGGCATGGGCGGCCTGCTGGTGACCTGTGTGCAGCGGCACGACAACACCATGGTGCAGGGCATCGTGCTGCTCTACGCCTGCGTGGGCATCATCGGCCTCATCCTGGGCGATCTGCTCATGGTGCTCATCGATCCCCGCATCAGCTTTGGCAAGAAAGAAGGTGGCCGATAATGCTGTTCCACATGAAAGACCAGAAGGCAGCTGTGCTGGAAAACGACCTGAACAAGCTGCAAAAGGACGGCCCCGCTGTCTGGGCCAGCCTGCCGGAAGACGAGCTGTTCACCCCTGCCGGCTTCAGCGAAGAGCAGGCCGAGGCAACGGCCTACTCCAACTACAGCTACTGGGGCAGCACGTTCCGCGCCTTCTTCAAGAACAAGATGGCCGTGGCGCTCCTCATCGCGCTGGTGGCCGTGGTGGCTTTTGCCTTCATGCAGCCCCATCTGCCCGGCCAGGTGGACCCCAACCTCTGTGAGGTGGACCCCGCCACCGGCATCCAGTACCGCAACATCGCCCCCGGCCAGCAGGGTTTCATCTGGGGTTCCAACGCCATCGGCCAGGACCTGTGGGCCCGCATTTGGGCCGGTGCCCGCACCAGCCTGACCATCGCCTTCTTCGTGGCCATGATCGAGGCCGTGGTGGGCATCACCGTGGGTGTGCTGTGGGGCTATGTCCGCCAGCTCGACTTCTTCTTCACCGAGCTGTACAACATCTGCGACAACATCCCCTCCACCATCATCCTGATCCTGATCTCCTACGTGGCTTCCCCCAGCATCCAGACGCTGATTCTGGGCATGTCGCTCACGGGCTGGATCGCCATGGCGCGCTTCATCCGCAACCAGATCCTGATCATCCGCGACCGCGACTACAACGTTGCCTCCCGCTGCATCGGCACCCCCACCTCCCGCATCGTGCTGCGCAACCTGCTGCCCTATCTGGTGTCGGTCATCATGCTGCGCATGGCGCTGACCATCCCCGCCGCCATCGGCAGCGAGGTGTTCATCACCTACATCGGTCTGGGCCTGTCGGTGGAGACGCCCTCGCTGGGCAACCTCATCAACGACGGCCGCAAGGTCATGATGCAGGCGGGCCTGCGGTATCAGCTGCTCTACCCCACCATCATCCTGAGCTTTGTCACCATCGCGTTCTACCTCATCGGCAACGCCTTCTCGGACGCTGCCGACCCGAAGAACCACATGCAGTAAGGAGGGACAGAAGATGGAAAAGAATCAGCTGATCCTTTCGGTCAAGGATTTGAACATCCAATTCAACCTGCGTGGAAAAGCGCTCCACGCCATCCGCGGCATCGACCTGGACATCTACCACGGCGAGGTCCTCGCCATCGTGGGCGAGTCCGGTTCGGGCAAGAGCGTGTTCACCAAGAGCTTCATGGGCCTGCTGGACGCCAACGGCTCCATTTCCAGCGGCACCATCGACTACTTCGGTGCCGACGACGGAAAGCCCATCCGCCTGTCCGACCTGAAAAAGGAAAAGGACTGGCTCCGGGTGCGCGGCCACGAGATCGCCATGATCATGCAGGACCCCATGACCAGCCTGAACCCGCTGAAGACCATCGGCGACCAGATCATGGAAGCCGTGGAGCTGCATCAGGGCCTGCGCGGCAAGGCCGCCAAAGAGAAGACGCTGGAATACCTGCGGGATGTCGGCATCGCCGACCCGGAGGTCCGCTTCGGCCAGTACCCGCACGAGTTCTCCGGCGGTATGCGCCAGCGCGTCGTCATCGCCATTGCGGTGGCCTGCAACCCGCAGATCCTGATCTGCGATGAGCCCACCACCGCGCTGGACGTGACCATCCAGGCACAGATTTTACAGCTGCTCAAGGAGATGCAGGTCAAGTACAACCTGACCATCGTTCTCATCACCCACGACCTCGGTGTCGTGGCCAACATCGCCGACCGGGTAGCCGTCATGTATGCAGGCGACATCGTCGAGATCGGCACCTCGGACGAGATCTATTACGACCCCCGCCACCCCTACACCTGGGCACTGCTGTCCAGTATGCCCCAGATGGGCATCAAGGGCGAGGACCTGTTCAACATCCAGGGCACCCCGCCGAACCTGTTCACCGAGATCCACGGCGACGCCTTTGCGCCCCGCAACCCGCAGGCGCTCAAGATCGACTTCGTCAAGCGCCCGCCGTATTTTGAGGTCAGCCCCACCCACAAGGCCAAGACCTGGCTGCTGGACCCGCGGGCACCCAAGGTGGAGCCGCCGCTGGCGGTCCGCCTGCTGAAAGAGGAGGGGATGTAACATGGCAGAGGAACGTGAAACGCTTCTGGAGGTCAAAGACCTCGAAGTGACCTATGGTTCCGGCAAAAAAGCCTACCGCGCCGTGAACCGCGCCAATTTCAAGATCTACAAGGGCGAGACGTTCGGCCTGGTGGGCGAGTCCGGTTCCGGCAAGACCACCATCGGCCGTGCCATCATGCGCATCCTGCCCACTTCCGGCGGCGAGATCCTGTACAAGGGTCAGAAGATCAACGGCAAGATCTCCCACGCGCTGGACCAGCAGGTCATCAAGGAGATCCAGATGATCTTCCAGGACCCGCAGTCCTCCCTGAACGAGCGCGCCAAGGTGAGCTACATCGTCGGCGAGGGCCTGATGAACGTCCGGCCCGACCTGACCGCTGCCCAGCGGGAAGAAAAAGTCCGCCAGGCGCTGCTGGATGTCGGCCTGCTGCCCGAATTTGCCTCCCGCTTCCCGCACGAGTTCTCCGGCGGCCAGCGCCAGCGCATCGGCATCGCCCGCGCCCTCATCGTGGAGCCGGAGTTCATCATCGCCGATGAGCCCATCTCTGCACTGGATATGTCCATCCGCGCCCAGGTGCTCAACTTGCTGCGCCATCTGCAAAAGGATCGCGGCATCACCTACCTGTTCATCGCGCACGACCTGTCCGTCATGCGGTACATCTCGGACCGCATCGCCGTCATCCACAAGGGCGACATCGTGGAGCTGGCCGACGCCGAAGAGCTGGTGAATCACGCCATCCATCCCTATACACGCAGCCTGCTTTCGGCCATCCCCATGCCGAATCCCCGGCTGGAGCGGAAGAAAAAGCTGCTGGTCTACGACCCCGCCATGCACGATTACACCGCCGATCCCCCGCAGTGGCAGGAGCTGCGGCCCAATCACTTCGTGCTCTGCAATGCGGCCGAAGCCGCACAGTGGATCCGCGAATTGTAAACTCTCTCAAATCTTTTAGGCTGTTGGGGCATTGTTCACCCTTTGTTTCTTGACTTTTGCCGGTGTCTTTACTACAATAGCAACGAACGCATTGTACAATTTTTAACAAAAGGATAGGTTTTATGACAACGACCAGCAAGGTTCTCTATGCGTCACAGGCTCGCCCGTGGCTCAAATATTACGACCCCAATTACATCGACCAGCCGATGCCGGAATGTTCTGCTTTCGACTTTGTCCGGCAGCAGAACAAGAACCGCCTGTCGGAAACGGCCCTTGAATATTATGGCCGGAAGTTCACCTATGCAGACCTCATCGTGAACACCAAGAAGACCGCTGCTGCCTTCCGGGCGGCAGGCGTCCGAAAGGGTGATATCATCACCGTGGTCAGCGTGATGACCCCTGAGGTCATCTATGCGTTCTACGCCGCCGACCGCATCGGTGCGACCCTGAATCTGGTGGACCCCCGGTACAGCGCCGACGGCATCCATGAGTACATCGAGGAAGTGGATTCTCATCTGCTGATCTGCCTGAACGTGGTGTATGACCGCTGCCGTCAGGCCGCCCGGCGCACCCATGTGGAGCGGGTCATTGTGCTTTCCCCGGCCGACTCGCTGCCCCTGCCGCTGGCCATCGGCTACAAGGTCTCCAATCCCGACCGCAACAAGTACGACTCCAATACCCTGATGTGGAAGCAGTTCATCGCAAACGGGCAGGACGCCAGCACATCCGGCGAACCCTATGACCCCGACCATGCCTGTGTGGTGGTCCACACCGGCGGCACCACCGGCTCCCCCAAGGGCGTCATGCTGACGGACCGGAACTTCAACGCCATCGCGCAGCAGTTTGCCGCATGGCATGCCCTGTTCCGGAAGGGGCAGACGCTCCTAAACGTCATGCCCCCCTTCATCGCCTATGGCTACGCCTGCGGCGTCCACATGCCGCTGGCCCTGGGGCTGAAGGTCGTCATCGTCCCGAATCTGGACCCCGCCAAGCTCGGCAGCCTTCTGTTGAAGCACAAGCCCGAACACATGTTCGGTGTGCCTTCTCACTACCAGCAGATGGCCGCTGACCCCAAGCTGAAAAACAAGGATCTGTCCTTCATCCGCAACTACGCTGCCGGCGGCGACTCTATCTCCATCGGCGCAGAAAAGGCGGTGAACGACTTCCTTGCTGCCCACAACGTGGAGTACCCCCTTGCCAAGGGCTACGGCATGACGGAGGTCTCCTCCGCTGCCACCATCGCCGCCGGCACCATCACCAAGCCCGGCAGCGTGGGCATCCCCATGGTGAACACCCTTGTGTCGGTGTTTGAGCCAGGCACCACCAAGGAACTGCCCATCGGCGAGCGGGGCGAACTGTGCATCTGCAGCCCCTCCATGATGAAGGGCTACTACGGCAAGCCCGAAGAGACCGCGAACATCCTGCGCACCCACGAAGACGGCACGGTGTGGGCCCACACCGGCGACGTGGGCTACATGGATGCGGACGGCTTCGTCTACCTCGACAGCCGCATCAAACGCCTCATCATCCGCCACGACGGCTTCAAGGTCTTCCCCTCGATGATCGAAAACGTCATCAGCCAGCACCCCGCCGTCCACCAGTGTTCCGTGGTGGGCTGCACCGACAAGGACCATGTGCAGGGCCGCCTGCCCTTCGTCTTTGTGGTGCTGAAGCCGGAGGCCGCTGCTTCCGCCAAAAAGCGCCAGATCATCAAGGAGCTGCGCCAGATGTGCGCCGAGGAGCTGCCCGAATACGTCCAGCCCGTGGGCTACAAGTTCCTCGACGCCATGCCCATGACCCCTGTGGGCAAGTTCGATTACCGCAAGCTCGAAACGGAGATCACCTCCCGCGATTACTGATAGAAAGGAAGTCCCTGTCCCCATGAAGAAAAAACTCATCAGCCTTGCCCTTTCGGCGGCTATGCTCTTTGCCGGGTTCAGCATCTCTGCCTTTGCAGAAGAGCCGCTGACCGGGTCTGAACCCGAACCCGCTGCCGCAGAGGCTGTGGAAGAAGAGGAGAACTCCCTCTTCCGCAAGCCCGCCGCAGAACAGAAGCCTGAGACCACCGAGGGCGAAGCCGCCGACGAAACGGCGGAACCCGAAGAGGAAAAGCAGCCCCTGTATGTTGCACTGGGCGACAGCATCTGCGCCGGTGTCGGCCTGACCAACGTGCAGTACTCCCACAACCTGATGGGTGTGGACGTCTCCTACAACTTCAAGGGCTACCCGGATACCTGCTATGTGGGCCAGGTCGCTCAGACCCTCGGTCTGGACCGCGACCACGCCATCAACCTCGGCCTGCCCGGCCTGATGAGCGCCGACCTCGTCGAGCTGGTCAAGACCGGCAAGATGAGCGAGATGAACACGCTCTCCGGCTGCCAGTACGATTACCCGGAGATCGTGGAGTACCTCAAGGAGGCCGACATCATCTCCATCCAGATGGGCTCCAATGATGCCTTCGTGCCCACGGTCGTTGCCATTGGCAACGCCACCAACTGGAAGAGCGAAGACCTCGCCTCCATCGTGCTGAGCGGCAACCTGCGCAGCAAGGACCCGGAGACCAGGGCCGCCTTCCAGGCCAGCATGAAGAAGCTCAAGCTCACCAAAAGTGAGACGGACGCGGTGTGGAACCTCGTCACCTCCGGCATGAGCAAGATCTGCACCAACGCCTACCCCGTCAGCACTGCGAACATCCGCTCCGTTGTCGAGACCGTCCGCGCCCTGAACCCGGACGCACAGATCCTGCTCATCGGTGCCACCAACCCCGTTCCCCTGCTGCCCAGCTGGAGTAATTATTTCAACAAGCTCAACAAGTTCCAGAAGCAGCTCGCCGAGGTCTATGACATCGACTACGTGGCGGTGCCCTACGCTCAGACGGAGCTGGACGGCCACCCCACCGTCTCCGGCCACAAGTACATTGCCAAGAAGATCGTGAAGGCCATCCAGAACGGCTGATCCCGAACATAAAAACGCCCCGAACGTCACGGTTCGGGGCGTTTTTTCATGCTATTCTTCAGCTCAGCCGGCCGCTCTCGACCGAGAAGCTGACATCGGCCACGGCCATGGTGGACTTGCGGTGGGAGACCAGCAGAACGGTCTTTTCCCTGCACTCGTCCCGCACCGCCTTGAGGATGATGCCCTCATTCAGACTGTCGAGGTTGGAGGTCGGCTCGTCCAGCAGGAGGAAGGGTGCATCGTGGAGGAAGGCGCGGGCCACGCCGATGCGCTGGCGCTCGCCGCCGGAGAGGGCACCGCCCAGCTCGCCCACGGGGGTATCGTAGCCCTTGGGCAGCTTCCGGATGAAGCCGTCCAGCGCCGCCTTTTTGCAGGCCGCTTCTACCTCGGCACGGGTAGCATCGCGCCGGGCAATTTTGATATTGTTCTCGATGGTGTCGTCGAACAGTTCCGTCTCCTGCGTCACAAGGCTCTCCTGTGCCCGCAGTGCAGCGGTATTCACGCGGCGGATGTCCTCCGCACCAAAGCGGATGCTGCCGCTGGAAACATCCCAGAAGCGGAGCAACAGCCGCAGGAAGGTGGATTTTCCGCTGCCGGAGCGGCCCGTGATGCCCACGATCTTCCGTTCGGGGATGGTCAGGCTCAGGTCGTGCAGGACCTCCTCGTCCGCGTAAGCGAAGCGGACCTTCCGGGCCTCGGCACCGGCAAAGGCCGTGTCGGCCCCATCGGTCACGTCGGCCGTGACCGGTTCTTCGTCCAGCAGGTCCAGCACACGGTCGGCGCTGGCAAACACCTGGGTCAGGCTTGCGCCAAGGTTGGCCAGCGCCACCACCGGGCCGAAGGAGCTCAGTGCAGCCAGCGTGCAGACCAGCACCCCGCTGGCATCCAGCGCACCGCTCTGTTCCAGATGGAGGCTGACCCCCAGCACGGCCAGGACGGTCAGCAGGATGAGGGTGTTGGTGGCACCCACCGTCACGCCCTCACGGTACTTCAACGCCTTCTGCTTCTCCCCCAACGCCTCGCTGTGGGCCGCAATGCCCTCGGCGCGGTTGGCGGTGTCCTGATATTGCAGCGTATCCCGCAGGCCGCGCAGGTTTTCCAGCATATAGCTGTTGGTGTCGGCAAGGGTCTGGCGGTAGGCGCGGGCGGCTTTGTCACCGCGTCTGGCCGACCACACAGGCAGGGCCGCGCCCACCAGCAGGTAGCCCGCCAGCAGCACCAGTGCCGGCAGCAGATGATACCGGGCCGTGAAGCAGGTCATGCCGACGACACAGACCACCGCGATGCAGACCGGCGAGATGGTGTGGGCATAAAAAACTTCCAGCTGCTCGATGTCGGCGGTGATCAGGCTGATGAGGTCGCCGCGGTCGCGGCCCTCCAGCTTGGCGGGGCTCAGATGGCGGAGCGCTCCAAAGACCCGATCGCGGATGAGGGCCAGCAGCTTGAAGGCGATATAATGGTTGGATGCCTGCTCGGCATACCGCAGCACACCGCGCAGCAGCGCAAACACTAAGATGCAGACAAAGACGGTGCCCACCGAGGGGATGGGGCTTTCCAGCCCGGCGGCGGCCAGCAGGCCGAAGCCGCCGAAGATGGTGATGAAGGTGGCGCAGAAGTATCCCGCCACACCCATCGCGATGGCAGCCAGCATCACAGGCAGCATCGGCCGGACCAGCACGATGAGCCGCCGGACGATCGCAAACGGACTGCGTTTTTTCGGTGCGTTCATGCGCTCACCTCCCCAAGGTCTTCCAGCTGTTTCTGGGCGTTGTACAGGCAGCTGTAAACGCCGCCTTCGGCCAGCAGGGCCTCGTGTTTTCCCTGCTCGGCGATGCGGCCGCCGTCCATGACGTAGATGCAGTCGCTGTCCACCACATTGGCCAGGCGGTGGGAGATGAGGATGACCGTCTTCTTCCCCGCCAGCTTGCGGATGGCCGCCATGATGTCGTTTTCACTCTCGGCGTCCACATTGGAGGTGGCTTCGTCGAAGAGGTAGATGGGCGAGTCGTGCAGCAGCGCACGGGCCATGGCCAGACGCTGGCGCTGCCCGCCGGACAGGTTTGAGCCGCCCTCATGCAGCGGGGTGTCCAGCCCCTGCTGGCTGCGGCAGAATGCGGCGAGGTTCACCTCTTCCAGCGCGGCCCAGAGTGCGGCATCATCTGCAGCGGGCGCTGCCATCCGCAGGTTGGAACCGACCGTTCCCTTAAAGATTGCCGCATTGTGCGGCACGACCGTCAAGGTGCGCAGGCGGCTCTCTTCCCGGAGCGTCTGCACCGGCACACCGCCCAGCGTCACGCTGCCCGTGTATCCGGTGCGGGCACCGGATAGAATGGCCGCAATGGTGCTTTTGCCGCAGCCGGACTCGCCCACCAGCGAGACGAAGCTGCCCTGCGGGATGCACAGCGAGACATCGTGGAGGATCGTGCGGTCGTTCTCGTAGCCAAAGGTCACGTGGTCCAGCTTCAGGGTGGTATCCTCCCCTGCCTCCTGTGTGCCGTCGGCAGGCTCGTCCGCCGCCAGCAGACGGAAGATCTTCTCTGCCGAGGCTGCTCCGTTCATCGCGATGTGGAAGTAGCTGCCCAGCAGGCGGAGCGGCAGGAAGAAATCTGCCGCCAGCAGAAGGATGGTCAGCGCCGCCGTCAGGGTGATCTGCCCTTTGGCAAACGCCGCCACCGCGCTGATGATGCCCAGCCCCGCACCGCCGTAGGCCATCAGGTCCATGAGGGTGACGGAGTTCAGCTGCATGGTCAGCACTTTCATCGTGATCTTCCGGAAGCGCTCGGCCTGCCGGTTCATCTCCTCATGCTTCCAGCCGTCGGCCTGGTAGATCTTCAGGGTGGTCAGGCCCTGGATGTTTTCCAGAAAGCTGTCGCCGAGGGTGGTGTATTCGCCCCAGTATTTGTCCAGCAGCTTTTTGGCGAATTTCTGCACCGCCACAATGGACATGGGGATCAGCGGCACACAGCACAGCAGGATGATGGCCGACCGCGCATGGACGCCCACCAGCAGCACGAAGAGGGTGACCGGGGCCAGCAGGCTGTAGAACAGCTGGGGCAGATACTTTGCGAAGTAGGTGTCGATCTGCTCCACGCCCTCGCTGGCCAGCATGACGGCCTCACTGGTGGCGATGGTCTCGCTGTAGCCCGCACCCAGGCGTGTGAGTTTTTCATAAATTTTGCTGCGCAGGGTGCGCTTGACATCCTTGGAGGCGCAGTCGCTCATGCTGGATGCCAGCAGGGTGAAGACATACCGCAGCGGGATGGTGAACAGACAGAGCACAAAGTCCTGCCGCAGCATCTCGTGGGTCAGCTCGCCCGCAAAGACGGCTCCCACCAGTTGGGCAACGGCCCGCACAAAGATGATGTTGCAGAGCATCCCCAGCCACTGGAACGCCACATTTGCGCCCACAAAGCGCATGGCACCCCGGTCAAAGGCGATCAGTTTTTTGTTGATCACGATACCGCCTCCGTGTCTTCGCTGGCGTCCGGGCCGAACATGCGGTCGTATGCGCCGGTAAAGGCCCGCTCCGGCAGTGCCGAGGTCAGGGCCAGCGCGGCCGTGCAGCGCTCCTCCTCGGTCAGGTCGATCTTCACGGGCGGAAAGTTTGCCAGCACCGTTTCCAGCTGTTCCTTCACTGCTCTGGCCACAAAGATGCCGCGGTCGGTCAGGTAGATCTTGCCGTAGTGCTCCTTGACGATCATGCCGTGGTCCATCAGCAGGTTCATGATCCGCACCACCGAGGGCTTGGTCACATTCAGCTTTTCCGCAATGCTGCGGGAGCAGATGTCCAGATGGGTCTGCGACACCTCATAGATCGCCAGCAGATACCGCAGATGCGCCGGTGTCAGTTCCATGCTTATCACACTCTTTTCATCGGGATTTTCAACCTCTCCGGCACGGTAGCGCATTGCCGGAGAGGCCTGGAAATGTTATCCAAAGCTAACTTTTATTTTTCTAAAAAAGGGCGCGGGCCGATTTGCTTTTCGACCCGCGCCCTGCGGTTTCCTCAGTGACAGCCGCCGTTGCAGTGCCCGCAATCACCGGAGCACCCGCCGCAGCCGCCGCCGTGCTTGTGGGAGTGCCAGGTGATCCAGCCCACACAGCCGAACACGATCGCCGCTACGATAATGGTCGGCAGATTGAAGTTTGCTGCCAGAAATTCCATCATAACAATGCACTCCTTTCAAAACAGAACCAATTTACTTGTTTGCCGTGAGCTTCTTGGTGTCGATGCTGACCTCATTGATGCCCGTGTACTTGTTGGGGCGGACCAGCAGATAGATGAAGGCCACCAGGATGACGACTGCAACGATGGTGAAGAAGTTGAAGCCGACCTCACCGGAAATGATGCCGCCCAGCTGATACACGACCAGCGCAACGCAGTAAGCCAGAGCGCACATGTAGCCGATGGCGATGGCGGTCCATCTACCGTTGTTCATCTCACGCTTGATGGCACCCATTGCCGCGAAGCAGGGAGCACACAGCAGGTTGAAGATCATGAAGGCGTAAGCAGACAGTGCAGTGTAATCCTGTGCAACCGCAGCCCAGATCTCATCGCCGTTCTCAGACAGCTCACCGCCGAAGTGATACAGGACGCCGAAGGTACCAACGACGTTCTCCTTGGCGATCAGGCCGGACACGGAAGCGACGGTTGCTTTCCAGTTGCCAAAGCCCAGAGGTGCAAAGATCCAGGCGATCTTGGTGGCGATTGCCGCCAGAACGGAGTTGTCCTGATCCTCAACCATGCCGAACGCACCGTTCTCGAAGCCGAAGCCCTGCAGGAACCAGATGGCGACGGTTGCAATCAGAATGACGGAACCAGCACGCTTGATGAAGGACCAGCCGCGCTCCCACGTTGCCCGCAACACGTTGCCCCATGCAGGCACATGATAAGCGGGCAGCTCCATAACGAAGGGAGCGGGATCACCGGCAAACAGCTTCGTCTTTTTCAGGATGACACCGGAGCAGATGATGGCAGCCATACCAATGAAGTAAGCAGAAACAGCCACCAGAGAAGAGCCGCCGAACATAGCACCTGCGATCAGGCCGATGATGGGCATCTTTGCGCCACAGGGGATGAAGCAGGTGGTCATGATGGTCATGCGGCGGTCACGCTCGTTCTCGATGGTACGGGAAGCCATGACGCCCGGAACGCCGCAGCCGGTGCCGACCAGCACGGGGATGAAGCTCTTACCGGACAGGCCAAACTTGCGGAAGATGCGGTCCATGATGAAGGCGACACGGGACATATAGCCGACATCCTCCAGGATGGACAGCAGGAAGAACAGCACCAGCATCTGGGGAACGAAGCCCAGGACTGCGCCGACACCGGCGACGATGCCGTCCATGATCAGGCCGTACAGCCAGCCTGCCACGCCGATGCTCTCCAAAAAGCCGCCCAGTGCGTTGGGCACGATCTCACCGAACAGCACATCGTTGGTCCAGTCGGTCGCAAAGGTACCGATAGCCCAACCGCCATCCGCGATGGAGGTGCCCATGGACAGGGAGTACATCAGATACATGACCAGTGCGAAGATGGGCAGAGCCAGCACACGGTTGGTCACGATCTGGTCGATCTTATCGGAAACGGTCAGGTGCTCCACGCGGGCCTTCTTCTTGACGGCCTTTTCGACCACGGTGTTGATATAGGCATAACGCTGGTTGGTGATGATGCTCTCGGCGTCATCATCCATCTCGTTCTCGCAATCCTTGATGTGGTCATCAATGTGAGCCAGTAGGCTCTTGTCGAGCTTCAGCTCGTCCTGGACCTTGTCGTCGCGCTCAAACAGCTTGACAGCGTACCAGCGCAGGAAGCGGTCATCCACCTTGCCCTGAATGGACTCCTCGATGTGGGCAATGGCGTGCTCCACGCTGCCGGTGAAGACATGAGGCAGCTCCTCGGAGGCCTTGCCCGCCTTTGCAGCGGCGATGGCAACCTTGGCGGCCGCTTCGGTGCCCTCGCCCTTCAGCGCGCTGATCTCGACGGCCTGGCAGCCCAGCTCTTTGCTCAGCTTCTTCAGGTCGATCTTGTCACCGTTCTTGCGCACCAGGTCGATCATATTGACCGCCATGACCACCGGGATGCCCAGCTCGATCAGCTGGGTGGTCAGGTACAGGTTGCGCTCGATGTTGGTGCCGTCGATGATGTTCAGGATGGCGTCGGGCTTCTCCTTGACCAGATAGGTACGGGAGACGACCTCTTCCAGGGTGTAGGGAGACAGCGAATAGATACCGGGCAGGTCCTGAATGATGACGTCTTTCTCGCCCTTCAGCTTGCCTTCCTTCTTTTCGACAGTAACACCGGGCCAGTTGCCGACGTACTGGTTGGAGCCGGTCAGATTGTTGAACAGGGTCGTTTTGCCACAGTTCGGGTTGCCGGCCAATGCGATCTTAATGCTCATTGTGTTCCTTTCCTCTCTGTTCGGATCAAACCACTTCGATCATTTCAGCGTCGGCCTTGCGCACACTCAGTTCGTAGTTGCGCACGGTCAGTTCCATGGGGTCACCCAGAGGTGCCACCTTGCGGACATAGATCTCGACCCCCTTGGTGATGCCCATGTCCATGATGCGGCGCTTGACCGGGCCTTCGCCGTGCAGGCGTGCCACGGTGGCCGTTTCGCCGACCTTGACGTCTTTCAAAGTCTTCATGTAAATCCTCCTCTACTTGTCTTTTCTTCAGAGACCATTCCAGTGTCGGAGCAGGTCCCAAACAGCGCTGCCGCTGTTTAGCCGATCAGAATGCGGTTGGCCATCGTCTTATCGAGCGCCAGGCGGCTTTCCTTGACCTGCACGATCAGGTTGCCCGCGATCTCGTTGACCACAGTCACATCGCTGCCCACCACAAAGCCGAGTTCTGCCAGATGCAGACGCACCTCGTCCTTGCCGGTGATCTTTTGAATGGTGACGGTCTCGCCCGCCTTGGCCATCGTCAAAGGCATCATCTTTCGTCCACTCCCTTATGTCACAATGTTTCACATCCCGCACAGCGTTCTGTGAGGTTCCTCCGGTCGGGGGAAGTTTCGATGCCGGTTAGTCAGTCGTGACTATCAGCATGGATAGTTTACTCTTACTAACCTTTCTTGTCAATAATTTTTTCATAATTTACAGTTAGTTCGTAGGAACAAACAGATTGTTTCTTCCTGTTTTGTTCAATTTTTGCTATTTTTAACAAGAACGCTCGCGAACATTCCAGCCGTTCGTGTTTCTTCGGAGCGTCAGGTTCTCTCCGCAATCAACGTACCACCGCCCATCCGACGCACCTGTCCGGATATGACACAGCCGCCCGGTGCAGGGGTCAGACTGCAACGGGCGGCCGCGTGTCAAAAGGAGGATCTTTCCCGCCGGGGCGTGGTGTCTCCGGCAGGCGCCAGGATAAAAAGAGAGTATTGGTAGGAAATGTCAGTTTCAGGCCGCCACGGCAAGGCGGAAGATCGGGGTGCCGCTGTGGAACAGGCGCAGGTATACTCTGGTGCACTTGTTCAGCTGGGCAAACAGGCGCTCGGCGGCATCGCGGTCGCCATAGGCCTTCCAGCAGCCGCAGCAGGTAAAGTTGCGGCCCTGATTCTCGATGAAGCCCACCACATCGGTGAGCGGGTAGCCCAGAAATACGCCGATCTCATGCGGAAACTCTGCCTCGCAGCACAACCGCCGCGACAGCTGCCGCAGCAGCGGTTCGCAGTCGTCCGGCCCTTCGGGCAGACGGTAGCCTTCCTGCACCAGAAATGCACGGACATCCTCATCCGAAAGCACTTCGCGCAGGCGGCTCTCCCGGTAGACATAGACCAGATACCGGTGGGTGCGGGTGCAGCCCTTGAGAACCCGGACCCGGAGGCCCTTCTCACCCAGCCGCGCGTTCCAGCCGCGCACCCGCTCGGCAAGATCTTTGCAGTCCTGCGTCTCATAGCGGAAGAGTCCGGCGGCCTTCAGGCCTGCCAGCACCGGCGAGCACTGTTCGATCATCACGGTCTCAAAATTACGCTCCATGGCCGGTTTTCCTCCGTTGCTTGGTTTAAGAAAAGCATTCCCGCTGTGCATCCAGACTATGCAGAGCTTCACAGTTAGATTTATCTAACCTCAAGTTCAAAAAGAACGCGGTTCCTGATACGGACCGCTTTGTGGTTAGTTATTTCTAACGTGGCATTATCTTACCATAGCTTCGGAGAGGTGTCAAGGGTTTTTGAAAAGTTTTTCATTTTCTCTTTTTGCGCCGCCCCGCCCGCCGGAGCGCCGCGCTCGTTGAAAAGCGCCGAAATCCGTGTTATAATGATAGAATTCACTAGCAATAGTGGTGCGCTGTCTGCATTGCAGGTGGTCGGGCTTCTTTCCGGCGTCAAATCCGGAGGAGGTCTGCTTTTTATCTTCTCCGGGATGTTTGCATGTCAACCACACCCAACCTGAACGGAGGAGTCCAACATGGATGTTTTGAATACTGTTGTGAACATACTGCATTTGATTGCAGACGTTGTCATCGGCGTTACGCAGGTAACCTGGATGATCTCAAAGGATGTCTTTCGGGACAAGCCCAAGGCCAAACACTATTCCAAACGCAATAAAAAGTAACGACCGCCTCACAGTTCCCCAACTAGAGCGGTCGTTACTTTTTAACGCTTGCCGGTAAAGGAGCTGACCACTTTGCAGACAGCGCCTTTTCTATTTGTAGTATAGTCAATTTCTTACGATTTGTCAAGGAGAGCATTTCGGTATGCGTTTGATCCCTTCGGATTTTTCATCTCTCACCCAGACCATCGTCTCCCTGCTGGAGGCCCACCCGGAGCGGCCCGTGCTCATCGCGCTGGACGGTCGCTGCGGCAGCGGCAAAACGACGCTGGCGGCACAGCTGGCAGAACAGTTTCCGGGCAGCGCCATCTTCCATACCGACGACTACTATCTTCCCCCGGCACAGCGCATCCCGAACTGGGCCGAAACGCCCTGCGCCAATATGGATCTGACCCGCCTGCGGGAGGAAGTGCTCGTTCCGGCACAGGCCGGGGCCGCGGTACGCAGCCGGGCGTACGCCTGCCGGAAGGGTGCCTATCTGCCGGAACAGTGCGTGCCGCCCGCACTGCTCTATATACTGGAGGGCAGCTACAGCCACCACCCGATTCTTGCAGGCTTTTATGACCTCAAAGTGTTCGTCACCTGTTCCAAAGAAGAACAGGCCCGCCGTTTGCAGGCGCGGGAAGGCGAACGCTACGAAAACTTTGTCCTTCGGTGGATTCCTCTGGAAGAGGCCTACTTTGCGCAGTGCCGCATCGAAGCGCTGGCTGACCTCCTCTGGGATCCTACAAATTTATGAAGTTTTTGAAAATTTGCGGCGATTTTTCCCGCCAACCTGTGGGAATTATGGTATAGTTATATTGGAATAAACTTGATTTCCCAAGGCAAGGAGAAGCATTATGGAACACTTCGTGGAATTTGAAAATGTTTCCAAATACTACCAGACAGGCAGTGTCCGCATCGCCGCAGCGGACCGCCTGAATTTTTACGTGGATAAGGGCGAGTTCTGCATCATCGTCGGGCCGTCCGGTGCAGGCAAGACCACCCTGCTGAACATCCTCGGCGGCATGGACACCTGCGACGAGGGCCATGTCTGGCTCGACGGGCAGGATGTAAGTCGGTTCTCCGAGAAAGAGTTGACCCAATACCGGCGGTATGACGTCGGATTCGTCTTCCAGTTCTACAACCTCGTGCAGAATCTGACGGCGCTGGAAAACGTAGAACTGGCCAGCGAGATCTGCCGCGACCCGCTGGACCCCAAAGCCACGCTGGAAAGCGTCGGCCTCGGCGAGCGGCTGAACAACTTCCCGGCCCAGCTTTCTGGCGGTGAACAGCAGCGCGTCTCCATTGCGCGCGCCCTCGCCAAAAATCCGAAGCTCCTGCTCTGCGATGAGCCGACCGGTGCGCTGGACTACAAGACCGGCAAACAGGTGCTGGCTCTGCTGCAGCGCACCTGCCGCGAGACGGGCCGCACCGTCATCGTCATCACCCACAACACAGCCCTGACAGCCATGGCCGACCGCATCATTCAGGTGAAGAGCGGGCAGATCCTGTCCAACCAGGTCAACGAGCACCCTGTGCCCGTGGAACAGATCGAGTGGTGATTCTTGTGCAGAAAAGTTATCGAAAAAACATCCTCCGGGATCTCAGGGGCAACCTGAGCCGGTTTTTGTCCCTGTTCGGCATCGTGGCGCTGGGCGTGATGATCCTGACGGGCCTTGCCAGCTTTGCGCCCAGTATGCGGATCGCCGGGCAGAAATATTACGTACAGCAGAACGTATTCGACCTGCGCGTCCTCTCCACCCTCGGCCTTTCCGAGGACGACATCGACGCCATTGCTGCGACCGAGGGCGTCACAGTGGTCCAGCCGGTGAAGTATCTGGACGCCGAGGGCCGCTGGTCCAGCACCGACCAGCCCGCTGTCCTGCGCATCCAGCAGCTCCCGGCAGACCCCGATGCCGACACGGCCGAGAATATGAACCGCCCGCTGCTGCTGGCAGGACGGATGCCCGAAGCTGCCGACGAATGCGTCGTGCATGTCATGGGCCACGGGGAAGAGATCCCCATCGGCACCACGCTGACCCTGCCGGACGGCACCGACGGCCTCGCCCGCACCTCTTATACCGTGGTGGGGCAGGTGCAGGACCCGTTGCATTTTTCCTCCGACCAGGAGACTTCCACCGCCGGCGACGGCGTTCTGGACGCCATCGTCTACGTCTCGGACGGTCAGCTGACTGCCGATTATTACACCGTCTGTTATATCAAGGCCGAAAACGCCGATCAGTATGACAATTATTCCGATGAATACCAGGCAGCCGTGGACGCCGTCGCCGACCGGCTGACCGCCATCAGCGGCGCACAGTGCACCACCCGCCGGGAAGCCCTCATCGACGACGCCACTGCCAAACTGGCCGATGCCAAGCAGACCTACGACGAGCAGAAAGCAGAGGCCGAACGCCAGTTTGCACAGGCCGAGCAGAAGCTCGACGAGGCCGAAGCCCAGCTCACCGCCGCCAAAGCGCAGCTGGAGCAGGGCGAAGCAGAGTACACCTCCGGCAAAGCGCAGCTGGCCCAGCAGAAAGCCGCCCTGCCCGACACCATGCAGAGCGGTGCGGACAAGGTGCTGGACGGCGAGGAGCAGATCCTGGAATTTGAAGATCAGCTCCAGCAGATCGAACTTCTGGTCAACCTGAAGCAGGTGGCCGACCCGCTGCTGACCTATGCCGAGGCCGCACTCCACAACGCGCAGAAAGCGCTCGACGAGGCCGAACCCGCCGACGAAGAATACACTGAGCTACGGGATGCCCTCGCCAAGGCACAGGCCGCCTACGACAGCATCTACGCCCAGCTCAACGGCTACCAGCAGCAGCTGGACGAGGGCAAGCGGCAGATGTATGCCCAGGGGCTCCTCTCCTCGCCCAGCCTTTCCAATACGGAACTCGTCACCGAGGCCAAAGCCGCTCTGCGGAAGATGAAGCTGGAACTGATGCAGGGCCAGCTGGGGCTTTCCACCGGCACTGCCTCTGCCTATTCCGCCTTTGCTGCCGCCGAACAGCAGCTCGCCGATGCCCGCACCCGGCTGGATGACGGCTGGGCCGAATACGATACCGGCAAAGAGCAGCTGGACGCCTCCCGCACCGAATACGCAACGCAGAAAGCCGAGGCGGAGCAGAAGCTTGCGGACGGCCAGAAGCAGATCGACGATGCCGAAGAGCAGATCTCGGACATCCAGAACGGCGAGTGGTACGTCCTCAACCGGAACAGCACCATGAGCTTCGTCACCTTTGAGCAGTATGCCGACCGGATGGACGCCATCGCACGGGTCTTCCCCGTGTTCTTCTTCCTGGTGGCGGCACTGGTGGCCTCCACCACCATGACCCGCATGGTGGACGAGAACCGCCTGCAGATGGGCACCCTGAAAGCGCTGGGCTACTCCAACACCGCCATTGCGGGCAAGTACCTGTTCTACGGCCTGGCCTCCAGCATCCTGGGCAGCATCCTGGGCATGGCGGTGGGCTTCGTCGTCTTCCCCACCATCATCTGGCAGGCCTATCAGACCATGGTGTTCCGCCTGCCCACCTTCACCCTGCAATTCTACCCCGGCATGGCCGTGGGAAGCGTCCTGCTCAGTGCGGCCGTCATCGGCATCACCACCTGGGAGGCCTGCCGCGCCAGCCTGCGCGAGAAGACCGCCGCCCTGCTCCTGCCCCGCGCACCGGTGGCCGGCAAGCGCATCCTCCTCGAATACATCACCCCGCTGTGGAGGCACATGAGCTTTTCCCAGAAGACCACGGCTCGCAACCTGTTCCGGTATAAGAAGCGCTTCTTCATGACCGTGCTGGGCGTGGCGGGCTGCACGGCCCTGCTGCTCATCGGCTTTGGCATCCAGGATTCCATCCTGCCCATGCTCAACCGCCAGACCACCGAGCTGAACCACAGCGACCTGACCATCTCGTACAGCGACGTCCGAGCCTTTTCCGTGGAACACGGTCTGGGCGATGTGCTGGATTCCAGCGCCGATGTAACCAGCTGGGGCCGTTTCTACAATAAGAGCGTGACCATCTACAATGCCAGCGGCGACAAGCAGACCGTAAGCATCGTGACGGCAGAAGACGAGAGCCAGATGACCGCATATTTCACCTTCCGCACCCGGCAGGGGCACAAGGCCATCCCCTTTGACGACAGCAGTGCCATCCTGACCGAGAAGACCGCCGAGAGCCTGGACCTTGCGGTGGGCGACACCTTTGAGGTAGAGACCAGCGACGGCAGCCGCAAAACGTTGACCCTGACCGGCATCACCGAGAACTACGTCTTCACCCGGCTGTACCTCTCGCAGGCGCAGCTCCGGACGCTGACGGGCGGCACCCTGCCGGAGTGGAACACCGTTTACGGCCAGACCGACTGCCCCACCTCGGACGACCGCAACACCCTGCGCACCGACCTGCTGGCCTGCAATTACGTCAGCGGCGTCTCCTTCATGGAGGACACGACCGAAATGTTCGACAACCTCATCGGCTGCCTGAACTATGTGGTCATCCTGATCATCGTCTGTGCCGCTGCGCTGGCCGCCGTGGTGCTCTACAACCTCATCAGCGTGAACCTTGGCGAGCGCAAAAAGGAGCTGGCCACCATCAAGGTGCTGGGCTTCTTCGACAACGAGGTCTACCGCTACATCTTCCGCGAGATCGACCTGCTGGCCCTCATCGGGTCGCTGGTGGGCCTTGCGCTGGGTGTGCCACTGCATCAGTTCATCGTCCGCACCGTGGAAATGGACCAGATGATGTTCATCCGCTCCATCGCGCCCCGCAGCTACCTGTTCAGCGTAGCCCTCACCCTCTTCTTCACCGTCGTCGTCTGCCGCCTCATGCGCCGCCATGTCCGGAACATCAGCATGGTCGAAAGCATGAAAGCACCAGAATGATCTTCCCACTTGCATCTCCTATTGAATCGGAGTATAATAGAATCAGAAAATGGAAAGGAGCAATCCCATGCAGCGTACCTTTATCATCCTTCCAGAATTTGACAAGAACTGGAAAAGCATGGGCCTTTCTGATGAAGATCTGCGCCGTTTGGAAAACCTGATCCTGCAAGACCCGGAAGCCGGTGCATTGATGCAGGGCACCGGCGGACTGCGCAAACTTCGCTTTGCTTTCGAAAATCGTGGAAAAAGCGGAAGTGCGCGGGTCTGCTACGTTGATTTCGTCCTTCGGGAAACGGTCTTTCTGATCACCGCCTATCCCAAAAACGAAAAAGAAAATCTCAGCAAAGCGGAACGAAACAACATCCGCAAAGTCATCGAATGCCTGGAACACACCGTAAGGAGTTGATTGGATGAACGTATACGAAAGCATTCTTCAGGGATTGAATGAAGCCGTCGCATATACAAAGGGGACCTGCAAAGAAGCGCGCGTCCACAAAATCAGCGTGGAGCCTGTGCCGCATTTCAATGCTTCGGATATCAGGAGCATCCGGATGGACCTCGGCATGACACAGGTCATTTTCGCCTCTGTGATGGGCGTTTCCCCCAAGACTGTGGAAGCATGGGAACAGGGCATCAACACCCCAAATGGTCCCTCCTGCCGTTTGCTTGGTCTCTACCGGGCAGATCCTTCCAGCGCAAGGCAGCTGGTTCTGGAATCTTAAATCTCTGAAACCAAAAGACGACCCGCCGGTCGATCGTTTTTACGATTCCGGCGGGTCGTCTTCTTGTTGCTTGTCAGGTTCTTGCCAGCACCGGCAGCGCGGCGATCTCATCCTGCAGCTCTCTGGCCTGGGTCTTTGTGAGCTTTTTGCAGGAGACCATCCGGTCCAGCACCACCTGCGAGCGCTTGAGCGCCAGCTCCGGGCTGGAATGGGGCGAGTAGGCGGACGGCGCATTGGGCAGGCCCGCCAGCAGGACGCATTCGGCGGAGGTCAGCTCCGCAGGCGTCTTGCCGAAGTAGCCTTCCGCCGCCTCGGCGATGCCGTAGCATCCGCTGCCGAAATAGATCGTATTCACGTACATCTCAAAGATCTGCTGCTTGGAGCAGTGCTTTTCGATGTCCAGCGCCGCGAAAAGTTCCGCCGCCTTGCGGGCAAAGCGCTTTTCCTGCGTGAAGTAGATATTCTTTGCCAGCTGCTGGGTCAGGGTGCTGCCGCCTTCGGCCAGCGAGCGGGTCCGCAGGTCTGTCCACAGCGCCCGGACGATGGCCACCGGGTCCACGCCGTGGTGCAGCTCGAACCGGCTGTCCTCCACGGCGATGACGGCGTCGATATAGGTCTGGGGGATGGCATCGCAGGTGGTGAATCCGGGGCGGGCCGAGAGGGTCTCGTACAGCTGCGCCGCCGGGAGTTCGGGCTGGGTGGCACGGTAGAGTTTCCAGCCCTGTACCCCCAGCACAGTCCCCGCCGCAGCCAGCACCAGCAGTGCCAGCAGCAGCGCCCAGCACAGCAGCCGTTTGAGGAGATCCTTCAGTGTCCGCATCGCGTTCGCTCCTTTCACCTTCTGAATGGTATTATCCTACCCGATTTCACCGTTCTTTTCAAGCAGATTTTGTGAACATTCCGCCGCAGAACGCTCAGGCCCGGACATCGCATCTGCGCAGCAGAAGATGTGCCAGCAGAAAGAACACCGCCAGCCACCCCAGACAGCTGGCTGCAAACAGCCCGTAGCTGCCAGCCAGAGCATCCGCACTTCTGTTGGAGTTCATACCGAGCTGCATCAGGGAATAGGGCCACAACAACCCATGACCCTTGGAGCTGATAAAGATGCCGGTAATGCCGCCCAGCAACCCCAGAAAAATGGGCACGGCAAAGCTGCGGATGATCATGGCCAGCACCAGCTGCGCGGCAATGACGGCCAGTGCGCCCAGCAACCCCCGCAGCAGAAAGAGCGGCAGCCGAACCGGCGGCCAGCCGGGCAGATGGGCAAATACCTTACCGCAGAACACGAACAGCGCGAACACAAAGCCGTGGGTCAGCAGCGCCAGCTTTATCACCACCGCAAACTTTGCGGCAAACAGGTCCAGCGGCGGTACAGGGCTTGCCATGATCAGGTTCCAGTTGTGCCCCAGATGTTCCAGCCGCCACAAGTAAGCAGCATAGGTGGCTACCATGGCAGGGAAGAAGAGCATGGAATAAAACAGGGTGTGCTGGGTCCAAAGGCTGTACCAGCCTTCGGTGAGGATCTCCAGATTTTGCAGATAATTGAACGTGCCATAGGTGGCGGAAAGAATGGGCAGCACAAAGAACATGGCCCAGATGGGAGATGCGTGGAGTTTGCGGTTCTCCGCAAGAATGCAGCGTTTCAGCATGGTTTTATACCTCCTCGTCCTGTACCTTGCGCCACGCAAGGGCAAACAGCACAGCGCCCAGCGCAAGGATGAAGGCCAGCAGTCCCCAGTTGAAGGGGCGGGTGCCGTAGGTGACGGTGTGGGTAGCCTTGTCCCAGTTCGCCACTTCGTAGGCGCTCAGAGGGATGTAGTACCCAAAGGGTACAAAGTAACTGACAAGCGGCGGCATAAAACCAGAGAACAGACCCACCAGCGCCCCGACAATGCCCACGCAGAGCGCCGGCAGGGGATTGCCTACCCACAGCATCAGCAGAAATTCTCCAAAGAAAAGCATTGCGTCCACCGCCAGCGTGCAGACGAACAGATAGCATAGCTGCCCGGTGGGAAAGGCTTCGGTATAACCGTGGACACGCCCCAGCACCGGAACACAGGCCAGCTCCAGCACCGTGACCAGCAAAACTTCCAGCACTCCAAAGACCGCCTTGCCTGCAAACAGGCTGCGGCGGCTCTGCAGGGTGTAGAGCAGCTTGGCGGTGTTGCCTTTGATCTCCATATCCCACAGCCGGGAGGCCAGCACTGCCATCATCACCGGCATCAAAATGGCCTCAATGACGGGCAGGCTGTAAAGCAGGGCGCTGTAACCGTTGGCAAGCTCCTCCGGGTCTGCCGGGGCAAGGCCGCCCACCCACAGCACGACGATGCCGGGGATGAGCAGGCAGAGAGCAAGGTCGTGCCGACGGTGGGCTTTTTGCAGTTCTGCACGGAAAGCTGCCATCTTACGCCACCTCCCCGCTGGTCTGGGTCAGGCTGAGGAAGATATCCTCAAGGCTCTTTGTCTGGGCCGTCAGCCCCACGACACCTACCCCGCGTTCGGCAAGCGCACAGACCAGTGCCGCCAGCGCGGCATCGTCCTGCGGCGGCAGCAGAACGACGTCCGGCTCCTCCGTCCGGGCTGCTGCCTGCATCCCCTGCTCGTTCATCACGGCAAGGGCCTTTGACACATCCAGCACCCGCAGCAGAATGCCGCCCCGGCTGTGTTTTTGCAGCTGCTGCAAGGAACCCTCGAACAGCAGCTTGCCGTGGTTCAGGATGCCCACTTGATCCACCATCTGCTCGATCTCGCCCAGCAGGTGGCTGGAGATCAGCACGGTGGCTCCGGTGGTCTGCGGCATGGCGGCGATGAGGCTGCGCATCTCCTGAATGCCCGCCGGGTCCAGACCGTTGGTGGGCTCGTCTAAAATCAGCAGTTTGGGGCTGCCCAGCAGCGCCATGGCGATGCCCAGCCGCTGCTTCATGCCAAGGGAATATTGCCCCACCTTCCGGTCAGCGTCTTTGGTCAGGTGTACGATGTCCAGCACCCGGTCGATGTCCCGGCGCTCCACCTTCTTCAGGTCGGCCACGATGGCCAGATTCTCCCGCGCCGTCAGGTGGAGATAGCCGGACGGTGATTCGATCAGGCTGCCGGTCTGCCGCAGCAGGGCAATGCGGTTTGCTTCGTTCAGGGTGTGCCCCAGCAGCTCCACGCTGCCGCCGGTGGGGTGCACAAGCCCCAGCAGCATCTTCATCGTGGTGGATTTGCCCGCACCGTTGGGGCCTAAAAAGCCGTAGACACACCCTTGCGGGACGATCAGGTTCAAATGGTCCACCACCGGGTGACCATGGTAGCTTTTGCAAAGGTCGTGCGTTTCGATCACAGATTTCATGCTATCCGCTCCTTTTCGTGTTCCCTGTTGTTGGGAACACGTTCAGGATACACCCGCTGCCTTAATCCACCCGGAAGCCGAGCTTAATTTGGCCTTAAATTTTCGGCAAAGCGCTGCTCTGCCGGGCCATTTGTGGTATAGTGAAGAAAAAACGCACAAAGGAACACGAACGCTATGACTTCCATCTATGATGCCGAACTTCTTCTGGTGGACGACAACCCGGACCTGCTCCGCCTGCTCTGCGAACAGCTGAGCGGGGCCGGGTATCACCACATCCGCACCGCAGCCACCTGTGCCGCTGCGCGGGCTGCCTTCGACGCCGCACCGCCCCACTTGATGGTGCTGGACATCAACCTGCCGGACGGCGACGGGTTTTCGCTGTTCCGGGCACTGCGGGCAAAAGCGGATGTCCCGGCATTGTTCCTCTCCGCACGGGATGCGGATGCAGACCGGCTGTTCGGGCTGGGCCTTGGCGCAGACGATTATCTAACCAAACCTTTCCTCATGCAGGAGCTTCTCTTGCGGGTACAGCACATTTTGCAGCGGGTCTACCGCACCGAGCTGGCGCGGGGCGCTTCGCAGCAGCTGACACTGGGGGACCGTATCGTCCAGCTCAACGATGCGCTGGTCCAGCTTCCGGACGGTTCCGCCCTGCCCCTGACCGCCACCGAACTGGCCCTGCTGCGCAAGCTGGCCGAGAATCGGGGCCACATCGTGACCTATGACGCCCTGTGCGAAGCCGTCTGGGGCGCGGATTACTACGGCTGTGAAAACAGTTTGAACGTCCACATCCGCCACCTGCGCGAAAAGCTGGAGCCCCTGCCCGGCAGGCCGCAGTTTCTGCGCACCGTGCGGGGCATCGGCTACAAACTGGCCGGGGAGGTACGCTCATGAAAATCTTTTCGCGCCTTCTCCGGCGGTATCTGCTGGCGGCGGTGGGCATTGTGCTGCTGATGTTCGTGCTGGGCACCAGCTTTTTGGGCTGGGTGCTCTGGCGGGAATGGCAGCGCCCCAAGCGGGAATACTCTTACAGCAACATTGCCGATTCCATGGTGCAGACTGCCGACGGCCTTGCCTTCGGCCCGCAGCACACCCCCGAAGAATGGATGGACGGCTACTCCTGGGCCATGGTGCTGGACGCCGACGGCCGGGTGATCTGGAGCTATGCACTGCCCCGGACGCTCGACCGCCGCTACACCTCCAGCGATGTGGCCCGGTTCTCGCGCTGGTATCTGGACGACTACCCGGTCTTCTGCTGGACGGAGGACTACGGGCTGTTCGTGGCCGGTACGGAGCCGGGCAGCATGTGGAAGTACACGGTCTACACCTCGCCGGGGATGCTGACCGACATTGCCGGGTTCCTCCTCCCCTGCCTGCTTGGGATGCTGGCGGCCGGGCTGGCTGTCTGCTTTCTGCTCAGCTGGCGGGGTGCCAGAGAACTGCTGGCCCTTGCCCGGCGGGACAATGCCCGCACCCAGTGGATCGCGGGCGTCAGCCACGATGTGCGCACCCCGCTGGCGCTGATCTTAGGCTGGGCCGAACAGCTGGAGCAGGATGCAGCCCTGCCCGCCCCGGCACGGCAGAAAGCCGGCGGCATCCGCACCCAGAGCGAGCGGCTGCGCACCCTCATCGACGATCTGAACCTGACCAGCAAGCTCCAATATGGAGCCCAGCCCCTCCGGCGGGAGCTGCTGACCGTCGGCCCGCTGCTGCGGCAGCTGGTGGCCCAGTTCTGCGACAGCCCCCTGGCCGACCAGTGCGACCTCTCGCTGACCCAGACCCTCGATGCCGAACAGGCCCAAATCTCTGCAGACCCCGCCCTTCTGGGGCGGCTGGTGGAAAACCTGCTCAGCAACAGCGTCCGGCACAACCAGCAGCCGGTGACCGTCTGCCTGTGTGCCGAGGTCCGCAGCCGTCAGCTCTGCCTGACCTTCACCGACGACGGCGTCGGCTACCCGCCCGCCGTGCTGGCCGAGCTCAAAGAGCCGGAATCCTCTGAGGATGCTCCCCACATCCTCGGCCTGCATGTCGTGGAGCAGATCGCCGCCGCCCACGGCGGAACTGCCGTGTTCGAACAGAACCACCCCCATGGAGCCAGAGCGATCATCCGCCTCCCGCTGGGGGAGCTGACGCGAAGCGCCTGAGAGGGCCATACCTCACCGTTTCAGCTTCTCTTCGATTTTCTCCTTCTCCAGCCCCTCGCCAATGACGATGAGCACCTCCTGCCCATTGGGAATGCCCGCAGCGGTCAGGCCGTCGGCGGTAGCGTTCAGCTCCACCCAGCCGCCTGCATCCTGCACGAAGCCCTTCACCCGCAGCACATGGCCGCAGGCGGGGTCGGTGAACAGCGACGGGATGTTCCGTTCCAGCTGCTCCCGCGGCAGGCCCAATTCCAGAAAATAGGCCGAACCAAAGGCCCGGTGCTCGTCAAAATGCAGCTTTTCGCAGCTGGCCTGCCGATAGCCGCAGCAGTCGAGGGCCGCGAAGTCGGCATCCGTCAGGTCGGCCCAGTCTTTGGTCAGGAACTCGCCGGGCTGGAAGCTCCGACTGCACTTGCAGGCGGTCAATGCACGGCGCAGATGTTCCTGTGCGGCCTGCATGTCCGCAGCGTCGGCCAGCTGGCTCCGGCTGAACACCACCCTCCCTGCGTTGGCCGCCTCGGACGCCAGGATATAATCGGCCTGTGCCGAGAGGGTCTCCGGCAGCAGCGCATCCACGATGGCGATGACATTGCCCAGCTGATACCACCGGTCCAGCGGGTCGTCCCGCAGGACATCGAAGAACTCGTCCACGTCAAAAATGCCGCTCGGCTCCACGAGCACCCGGTCAAAGCCGCGCATCGCCATGGAGATGAGCTTGGTGCGCATCCGGCGCTGGTGGGTGTCGCAGTCGCACCCGCCGCTGATCGTCTCGATCTCGCAGTGGTCGCCCAGAAGGTCCTGCACCAGCATGGCGTCCACGTTCACGGCGCCGAAGTCGTTTTCCAGAATGCAGACATTATGCCCCTGTGCCACCAGATATGCCGCGTACCGGCGCAGAAATGTGGTCTTTCCGGCTCCCAGAAAGCCGGTGATGAGATCTACCTGTACCATCGTTGTCCCCTCCGCTGTTTTGATTTCAGGGTCAGTATACTATAACCAGCAAAAACAAGCAAGGGGAAGGCGCATGGCCCTCCCCTTGTCTGGTCCTTATAGAAACTCTACGCTTCCATCCTCGATGTGGTACATACCGATTCAGCGGCCCACCGGATCGCGGCCAAAAAAAGACGCCGGTGCAGCGCACTGCATCAGCGTCCGGAGGATCATGTTCTCTTATGCGTGGTTGAAGCCCTTGCCGAAGACCTCGGTGGTGCTCAGCATGGACATGAAGGCGTTCAGATGCTCTTTGTGGATGAAGTCCTGCAGCTGGTCGGCCTCGTGGCGGGTGAGGGTGGTGTAGATGATGTAGTGGGGCTTATCGGTGTAGGCACCGAAGCAGGGCGTATAGGTCGCGCCGCGCATCAGCTTGCGCATGACGAAATCGCAGATGGGTTTCTTTTCATCACAGACGATGAGGATGGCCTTGCACATCTTGATCTTTTCCAGCACAGCGTCGATGACCAGCGATTTGACCGTCAGACCTACGAAGGAATAGAGTGCCGTGTACAGGTCGAAGACGAAGCAGGCCGCGATGACCATGAACAGGTCTGTGATGAACAGCGCGACCGCGATGCTGTGGATGTGGGTGTATTTCTCCACGATGAGGGCGATGATGTCGGTGCCGCCGGACGACGCGCCCACATTGAACAGCAGTGCCGAGGCGATGGCCGGCAGCGCAATGGCGAAGAGCAGGTCCAGCATGGGCTGGTCGGACAGCGGGCCGCTGAGGGGGCAAAGCTTTTCAAGAACCATCAGCTCCGCCGACATCACAAAGGTCGCATAGCCCGTGGTCATGGCGAACTCTTTGCCCAGAAAGATGAGGCCCACCACCAGCAGCACGAGGTTCGCCGCCGAGGAGAAGGCCGAGGCCGACATCGGGGTCAGTTTGGCCACCAGAGCCGCCGTACCGGTCACGCCGCCAAAGACGAAGTTGTTGGGGAACTTGAAGAAGTACACGCCCACCGACATGATGGAGATGCTCAGTGTGATGAGGACGTACTGCTTGACGTACTTCATCCCCTTTTCCCGCAGGGTCATTTCCGCAGATGTTTCCATAAACTCTCTTTTCCTTTTTCCTGATCAACCAAACAGTTTTTTCGTATTGTGGATATAGACCGACAGCACCAGCCCGACGCAGATATACAGCATCATCACCGAGCTGCCGCCCGCCGAATAGAACGGCAGGGTGACGCCGATGACGGGCAGGACGCGCAGGTTCATCCCCACATTGACCGCGATCTGGGCCATGAGCGCCCCGCCGATGCCGGCGCAGATGAAGGTGCCCAGCAGATCTTCGCTGCGGGCACCGGTCAGAAAGGTCTTGATGACGATGGCGAACAGCACCCCCAGCACCACGCAGCAGCCCACAAAGCCCGTCACGTTGCCGATCCAGCTGAAGATGAAGTCGTTGTGGGCGTTGGGCACACTGTAATAACCGCCGCCAAAGAGCCCGTTGCCGAAGATGCCGCCGCTGCCCAGCGCGATCTCGCCGCGCTGCTGCTGGTAGATGATGTTCTTCCAGACGGCCTCGCTGGGGGCCCAGCCGGTCTTGTTCTCCGGGTCCAGCACAGCCAGGATGCGGTACCACTGGTAGCCCTTGCCGATCTTATCGCTGAAAAAGGCAAAGGCCGCCGCCATTGCCATGCCCGCTGCCGCCAGCGCCCCGATGATATACTTCCAGCTCAGGCCCGCCGCAAACATCATGCTGCACCCGATGATGGCATAGATGATGGCCGTGCCGTCGTCGCCCTGCACATGGATGATGAGGATGGGGACGGCCAGATGCAGCAGCAGCTTGCCCAGCTCCTTCGGCTCGTTGATGCGCCCCCGCACATTGTTCAGGTGCATCGCAAAGGTCAGGATGAAGCTGATCTTGGCCAGCTCGGTGGGCTGCAGGGTGAAGCCGCCCAGCTTGTACCAGGAGTAGTTGTCGGTGTCGCCTGCATTGTAGCCGATGGTCAGCGGGCCAACGGTCACGTTCCGGATGAACAGCGTCGGCAGCACCAGGCCCCAGGTCAGGGCCACATGCACCGGCCACACTTTGACGAGGCTGCGGTAGTCAACATTGGACAGCAGCAGCGCCACCGCGATGCCAACGAGGGCCGAAACGCCCTGCACCAGTGCGCGGCGGTAGTCGCCGATACCGGTGATCTGGCCCGTGATCTCATCCACGGCAAATCCATTGCCCTGCTTCGCCGCCCAGGACGACAGCGCCACACAGGCCATTACGCTGCTGAAAATGCACAGCAGCAGGTACACTTTATCCGTTCGTTTGAAATATCGTTGAATGCTCTCCAAAGAAGCACCGCCCTTTCGTGTTCCAGCAGGGGGAGCTTTTTTCCGCTGCTCCCCCATTTTAGTGTATTATACAGCAATGCGTGATTCTGCGCAAGACGGGGTGTATTTTTCACAGATTTTTCGTACGGCTGTGACAGCTTTGCAAAATCCTGCCGACCAGCCTTGACAAAGCGGAACAGACCCTCTACAATGGACGTGGAAGTCCTGCCGACCGGCAGGCCCTCTGGAGGACTTTTTGCATGAAAGCACCCGTTCAACGATTTTTATCTGCGCTCTGCGCATTGAGCTTTTTGCTCGCTGCTCTCTTCCCCACCACCGCACTGGCAGCCGGGGCGGACGATTTGGCCGTTTCCAACACCCTGACCCGCGAGGATGCGGCCCAGATGCAGGAGGCGGACAGCGCCGTTGCGGCCCTGACGGACAGCGGCGATTTTGCCGTGCTCTCCCGCGCCGAGCGCTTTGCCGCTGCACAGGCCCAGCTCCGGCAGCTGGCGGAACAGGGCCTTGTTTCGGTGCGCTCGATCTACATAGACGAAGCGAACGGCATGGTCAGCTTCTCCTACAGCTGCGGTGTGCAGGGCGGCATCCTCGTGGATGACCCGGAGGAGGAAAACGCCGCCATGACCCTCTCCCAGATGCCCTCGGTCGATCTGCAGGAGATGTCCAATGCCCCCCGCGGAAATCTTGGTTCGGCCATGATCTACTATGCCTTTGACAACACGGTCAACAGCTCCCGCTATCCTTATTATTCCTATATGAAGGGCTTCTGGACGGCCATGGGGCTGAACACCCGCATCGACACGATGGTCACAGTGGCAGACCTGCGCCGGATGGACCGGTACGACCTGTGCATCCTGAGCGCCCATGGTGCCTACTACACCTACGCGCGCGGCCTGTTCCGGCAGCTGCGCACCGAACCGGTCATCCTGCTGACGGAGGAATCCAGCATGACGCGGGATCTCTTCTACGGCTTTGACCTGCTGACCCACCGGGTCATCAAGATCAACGGTCGGTACTGCGTCACGGCGGGCTTCTTCAAGAATGCCTACCGCTTCGGCCAGCTGAAGGACACCCTCGTCTACTCCGAGACCTGCGAGTTCCTGGGTGTGGACGACAGCATCGACCTCTCGATGGCAAACGCCCTGCTGGCAGGCGGAGCCTCCGCTGTGGTGGGCTATGTCAACAACGTCTACACCGTTTACTCCCGCAGCATGCTGTGGGACACGGTCAACTACCTCATCCTGGGGCAGAGCATCGGGCAGGCCGTAGCACACGCGCAGGCGACCTATGGCACAGACGACCTCGTCTGGTACACCGCGCAGGGCGGCAAGCGCCCCCATGCGGCGGCGGCCTACACCATGCTGCTGGGCGATGCCGATGCGGCTCTGCCCATCATCGAAGAGCCTGCCGACGAGACGCCCGTGCAGCAGGCCGCGTAAGCGTTGCACTTTGAGGCGATTTATAGTATACTGGGGGATGGCAGAAATCTGCCATCCTCTTTTTCAAACCCTCAGTCCCGCCTTCGGTCCGCCGGGGCGGATTGAGCCTCCAGATGGGAGTGCATCTTATGTCTCAATTTATCACGACTTCGCGGGAGGAGACCGTGGCACTGGGCAGGCGGCTGGCCGCTGCCCTGCCGGACGGCTCCCTCATCGCGTTTACCGGCGGTCTCGGCGCAGGCAAGACCGCCTTCTGCGAGGGCCTGGCCGAGGGCCTTGGCTGCACCGACCCGGTCAGCAGCCCCACCTTTGCCATCGTGAACTATTACCGCGGCCCGCGCCCGTTCGCGCATTTTGACCTCTACCGCATCTCCACCGAGAACGACCTGTGCGCGGCCGGGTTCTACGATTATCTGGATCAGGGGGCCATCGTCGCCGCCGAGTGGAGTGAGAACTTCGCCGACCTGCTGGCGCTGGAAGACCCGATCCGCATCCACATCGAGCGGCTGGACGATACCACCCGCCGCATCACCATCGAGGGGGTCGAACTATGAATATTTTAGCCGTGGACACCGCCGGAAAGACCGTCGGCGTGGCCCTGATGCAGGGCGACCGCCTGCTGTATGAGTGCTATCTGGATGCCGGGATGACCCACAGCGAGACGCTGATGCCCCTCATCGACGGCTGTCTCCGGCTCTGCGGCCTGACCTGCAAGGACATCGACCTGTTCGGCGTCAATGCCGGCCCCGGCAGCTTCACCGGCCTGCGCATCGGGCTGGCTGCGGTCAAGGGCCTTGCCTTCCCGCGCGAAACGCTCTGCGCCCCGGTCTCGACGCTGGAAGCGCTGGCCGCAGCCCACACCGGCGAGGGCACCGTGCTCTGCGCACTGGATGCCCGCCGCGCACAGGTATACAGCGCTGCGTTCGACCTGGCCACCCACGCACGGCTTCTGGACGACGACGCCCGCGCCGTGGCTGACCTTGCCCAATTTGTAGAAAATTGCAAAAAGCCCCTGTTTTTTGTTGGTGATGGCGCATCTCTGTGCTATAATAAATACAGCAATGTTCCGGGTGTGCTCTGTGTGCCGCCTGCCCTGCGGGGCGGGCGGGCCGCAGCCGTTGCGCTGGTGGCAAAGCAGATGGCCGAGCGGGGCGAAGCCGTCCTGCCCGAAGCCCTTCTGCCGGATTACCACCGGCTGAGCCAGGCCGAGCGGGAACGCGCCGAGCGCCTTGCCGCCGAAGCCGCCCAGAACGTCAAAACGGATAATGGAAAGGACTAAGACCATGGCAAAACCCATTGCTCTCGCCGCTGACCACGGCGGATTTGAACTGAAAGAAGCCGTCAAGGCTCATCTGGACGAGCTGGGGCTGGAGTACATCGACTTCGGCACCCACAGCACCGCCAGCGTGGATTATCCCGATATGGCCCTGCCCGCCTGCGACGCCGTTGTGAGCGGCCAGTGCAGCAAGGCCCTGCTGTTCTGCGGCACCGGTGTCGGCATCAGCATGGCCGCCAACAAGGTCAAGGGCATCCGCGCCTGCTGCTGCTCCGACAGCTTCAGCTGTGAGTACACCCGCCGCCACAACGATGCCAATGCCCTGTGCATGGGCGGCCGCGTCGTCGGCCCCGGCCTGGCCTGCCAGCTGGTGGACCTGTTCCTGAACACCCCGTTCGAGGGCGGCCGCCACGCCAACCGCATCGCCAAGCTGATGGCGATCGAGAACCGGTAAACCTGTCCGTTCGACCTCTCCGTCATCGCTGGCGAGCCAAAGGCGAGACGGAGAGGTTTTATCCAATAAAAAAGGAGCGTTTATTATGACCCCTATGATCGTTGAGCATCCCCTGCTGCAGCACAAGATCAGCCTGCTTCGCAACAAGCAGACCGGCACCAAGGAGTTCCGTGACCTCGTTGGCGAGATCGCGACCCTGCTGTGCTACGAAGCCACCCGTGACCTGCCTCTGGAAGAGGTCGAGATCGAGACGCCCATCACCATGGCAAAGACCAAGGTCCTGGCTGGCCGCAAGCTGGCTCTGGTGCCCATCCTGCGCGCAGGCATGGGTATGCTGGACGGTATGCTGACCCTGCTGCCCGCCGCAAAGGTCGGCTTCATCGGCCTGTACCGCGACGAGACCACCCTGCAGCCCGTGGAGTACTTCTGCAAGCTGCCCCAGGATATCGCTGAGCGCGACGTCCTGGTCCTGGACCCGATGCTGGCCACCGGTGGCAGCGCCATCGACGCCATCAGCCAGATCAAGAAGCACGGCGCAAAGCGGATCAAGTTCATCGGCCTGATCGCTGCTCCGGAAGGCATTGAGGCCCTGCACAAGGCACACCCCGATGTCGATATCTATCTGGGTGCCAAGGACGACCATCTGAACGAGAACGGTTACATCGTGCCCGGCCTGGGTGACGCAGGCGACCGTATCTACGGCACCAAGTAATCTCAACCGAACGAAAAATGGCTGTGCAGCCCGGCTGCACAGCCATTTTTTTGCTTATCTGCCGCGGCCACCGCCGCCGCCATGGAACGAGCCGCCGCCCGCGTGGAAGCTCCCGCCGCCGCCAAAACTGCCGCCGGAGCGTCCGCCGCCCATGCCGCCGCCAAAGGAACCTCCGCCGAAGCCGCCGCCCCCACGGGGAGGACGCGGCCCGCCGCCGCGCGGCGGACGGGGCGGGCGGGGGCCTCTGGGGCCGCCGGGACCCCAGTCGTCATACGGAGGTCTGCGGCGGCGCCGGCTGCCTAGGCCGTAGCCCAGACCAAAGCCGAAGAAGGGGCCGAAACCGCCACCGCCCATGCCATGCCGGATGCCGCTGAAGATCACCTTCAGGGCAAACAGGATGACCAGAACGGACAGAAGCGTCACGAAGGGCGATTGATAGGATGCCGCCGGGGCATCGTAATAGGAATCATTGTAACTGCCCGTATTGCCATTGCCCACCGTGCCGGTGCTGCCGGTCGTACCACTCAGGGTCACGCCGTAGATGTCGGCAATGGTGCTGGCCACATTCTGGGCACAGGTGGTCACGGCGGCGTCATAGTCGCCCGCCGCAAAGCTGTCCTCCATGGTCTGCGCAATGGCGCTGGCCTGCTTTTCCAGCGTGGTGTTGCGGAAGCCGTCGCCTGTCGCCAGATAATAGTCGCCGTCTGCATACTGCTGGGACTGCATCACCAGAAGGATGAGCACACCGTTGTTGTTGCTGGAGCTGCCCAGCCCCCAGGCGTTGGCGGCCTGCACAGCGTAGTCCTCGGTGGAGACGCTGCCCGTGTACTCCACGGTCAGCACACCGATCTGTGCCCCGCTGCACTGTTCGGTCAGCTGGGCGTTGAGGTTCTCGATCGTCGTGGTGGTGCTGTCGCTCAGGACATTGGCATCGTCCACGACGCACTGGTCGCTGGGCAGGCTGGGCAGCTGGGCCTTGGCCGCAAAGGCAGCAGGCACCAGCGCCGTGACGCCGACCGTCAGGACCAGCAGCACGGCACACAGCCGGGAAGCAAATCGTTTCATTGTTTTCATGCGAAAGGTTCCACCTCCTTGACGCCGAACAGGCCCTTCAGCACACTGGCCGGGAAGCCGCCGGTGTCCTTCTGATACGCGTAGATCGTTTCGTTATAGGTCAGGTTGCCGATGATGGTGGCCGCGCTGTTGAACTGGCCGTACTGGCCCTGCACCGCGCCCATCTTCATGGGGTCGGCGGCCTGCTCCTGCAATTTTGCATAGAGCTGGTCAATGGCCGCGCCCAGGGCGGCATCGGCCTGATAGAGTGCCTGCATCGTGCTGCCCTGATAATAGGGCAGCGCCGTCAGGGACTGTTTTTTGCCGCCGTTCTGCACGGCTTCCAGGCAGGCATTGAAATCGCTCAGCGCATCCTGCGCGGCCAGCACCTCGGCGTTGTCGCCCCCCAGCGTATTGACACCGGTGGTGAGGATGTTCGCCGCCGTGTTGGCGCGGGTGGTCAGCTCTTCGCTCAGGCTGTAGCCGCCGTCGGCTGAAACACCGACGGTGTACCACTTGGCGGCTTCGTTGGCCTTGGCCTTGAGCTTGGCTCCGCCAAAGCCGAAGAATGCCGCCAGCATGACCACCACGCTCAGCGCAAGGGCCGCGCCCTGGGTGCGCAGTGCCGCCGGAAGGGCCGCTTCCAGCCCGGCCAGCTTCTGCTGTGCCGGGGTCAGGCGGGCCGTTTCGGTCTTCGGTGCCGCCTCGCGGTAGCTGCCTGCGTCAAAGCCGCCGGGGTTGGGATTCTGATTCTGGGAAAAATCTGCGTTCGCCATCTTAGCTCCGGATCTCCATCATCTTGGTCTTGAGTTCGTCCTCGATGCGGGTCAGCTCCTGCTCAGCCGCCACCCGCTTTGCGCGGCCCTCGTTCTGGATCTTGTTCAGCTCGTCGAGGGTCTCGATGAGGCTCTTGTTCGTCTGCTGCAGCGTCTCGATATCGACCACGCCGCGCTGGGACTCCCTGGCCGTCTCGATGGTGCCCATCTTGAGGGCCTCGGCGTTTTTCTTGAGCAGGTCGTTGGTCATATCGGTGACGGCGCGCTCAGCCTGCATGGCCTTCTGGGTGTGGGCCAGCCCCAGCGCCAGCACCATCTGGTTCTTCCACAGGGGGATGGTGTTCACGATGGTGGACTGGATCTTTTCGGCCATCATGGTGTTGTTGTTCTGCAGCAGGCGGATCTGCGGGCCCATCTGCAGGCTGATGTTCCGGGTCAGCTCCAGATCATAGAGCTTCTTTTCAAAGCGCTCGCACTGGTCGGCCAGGTCGCGGGCGGCCTGGGCATCTTCGGGCAGGCCGGAGGTCTTCGCCTTGTCCATGGCCTGCTGCAGCTCGTTGGCGCGGACCTCGGCCAGCTTCTTTTTGCCGGCCAGGATATACATGCTCAGCTCCTTGAAGTAGGCCATGTTCAGGTCGTACATCTTATCCAGCATCGCGATATCCTTGAGCAGCTGGACCTGATGGCCCTCCAGCATGGACTGGATGTTTTCCACATTCGTCTCGGCCTTGCTGTACTTGGTCTTGAGGTTGTCCAGCTGGTCGCCCTTCTTCTTGAAGAAACCCAAAATGCCCTTCTGCTGTTCTTCGTTGGCGTCGAAGTTCTTCAGCTCTCCGATGAGGTCGGTGATCATGTCGCCCACCTCGCCCAGGTCTTTGGTGGAGACCTTGGAGAGGGCGGCTTCGGAGAAGTCGCCGATCTTTTTCTGGCAGGCGGAGCCATACTGCAGCACCTGCTGGCTGTTGGTGATGTCGATCTTTTCTGCGAAGGAATCCACCATTGCCTGCTCCTCCGGGGTCAGCCGGACTTCCGGTGCGGCGGGGGCGGGGGCTTCCTTCTTCTCCTCCACCGGCGCAGCAGCGGGAGCGGGGTCCAGCGTCAGAGTGGGTACTGCGGGGGCATCGAGGTCAAAATTCAGGGTATTGTTATCAGCCATTGTTGATTCCGTCCTTTCCAGTTCCAACAGCGCCTGCCGCACGGCGGCCTGCGCCGGTCTTCCGTTATAAGCCCTGGCCCTTGAGCATGTTCTGCAGCACGGTCAGGTCTGCCGAGAGGTCCATGCTCTCCGCCGCATAGAGGGCATCGAGCTGGTTTTCAAATGCCGTGGCAATGGACGCCGCATTGTGCTCCACTTCCGCGCGGATGGAAGCGGCGTTCTCGCCCTTGACGCCCTGTCGGGCCAGCCTGGCGTACTGCTGCAGCACGTTCACGGCATCGGGCAGGTAGTAGTTGGCGAACCGACGCACCTGTTTGGCCTTGGCGGGGCTGGCCTCCACCGTCTCCACGATGGAGCGGCCCGCTTTTTCCATCCGGGTCATCGCCGCCGAGAGGTTCGGGTCCGGCAGGGCCTCGTTCAGGGCGTGGAGAGTATCCAGCTGCTTCTGCATCCCGGTGAGCATGGCGTCCACATCGTCCACGCCGGTGTGGAAGGGCACTTCATGCTCCACCACGCGGGGCGGGCAGATTTTTTTTGCCGCGCCGAACGCCGCGCAGGCACCGCCCAGCGACACCAGCAGCGCCCAGAGCTGATACACCGGCAGCACCGCGCAGAGCACCACGAACACCAGCGCCGCCGCATACCACGGCAGAACGCTGGGCTTTGAGGTGCGAATGATCTTGCTCATGTTTCGAACTCCTTGTCCGGGAGCCTGCAGCTCCCTGTATGGTTCCATAATAAAGCCTTTTGGGAAAAACGCAAGCGTTTCACGAATAATTTACAGCTTTGAAATCAAGATTTCATGGCTTGCCCTCTCAGTCATCGCTCTGCGATGCCAGCTCTCCCATAGGGCGAGCCCTTGGCAGGCCGGGCAGGTCTGTGCGTTGTCGCCTGCGGCTCCTGCACAGCCGGGCTTCGCGCTCAAGGCAAGATCCAGCGTTCCAAAGCGTTCCCCCAGATCTCTTTCAGCTGGTCGGGGCGGCAGGCGGCGTTGGCGGGGCTGGTGCTGGGCAGCTTGACCGCCGGGATGCCGCTGATGGGTTCCAGATAGTTGGTATAAATCTTATAGGCCGTCGCCCCGTTGCAGAACACCGCCTCGATGGGCGCTTTTTCCAGCAGCCCTGCGATGTCGTTGGGGACCACATCCCGGATGGACGCATCCGACGCCCCGGTGATGGTGCAGCGCTCCAGCGTGTCCCACAACGCCAACCCATGGCGGAGGATGATCTGCTTTTTGGCCTCGATGTCCTCCCGCGCGGGCACGGCTTCCCCGGTCAGCGCGGCCAGCATGGGCCAGAAGCGGTTCTGCGGGTGGCCGTAATAGAACGCCATCTCGCGGCTTTTCGGGCTGGGCCAGGTGCCGAGGATGAGGGCGCGGCTGTGCTCATTGTAGACCGGCGCAAAGCTCATTCCGCCACGCCTGCCTTTTCCATTGCGTCCCAGGCCGAGCCAAGGTCGCGGCCGGAGGGCACAGCCTTCGGGCCGTCGAACCAGAGTTCCTCGATGAGAGCGGCCAGGCCATCCTCCCGCACATCGCCGATGACGCGGTCGGCCGCAGCCTTTGCGTCGGCGGTGCCGTTGGCCATGCAGCAGCCGAGGCCCGCCGCCTTCAGCATCCCCACATCGTTGGCGGAATCGCCCGCCGCCACGGCGTCGGCCAGGGTCAGGCCCATCTTCTCGCACAGGTCCGAAAGCCCCACGCCTTTATCCATACCGCCGCGCACGACGTCGTAGCAGCACCAGCCGTCTCGGCCGACGCCGCCCGTCTGCATGAAGTGCAGGCCCAGATGGCCGAACTTTTCGTGGAAGCGGGCCAACTCCTGCGGCGGCATGACCACGAAGGCCGCGTGGGGCATGTCGATGAGGTGGCGGTCCTGGTCCTCACCATCCAGGCAGGTCAGGCCGCTTTTCGGCAGGGAATCGTAGAAGCTCTTCAGCGCATCGTACTCGCAGTAGGCGTAATAGGCATCCCGGTAGTTGAACTGCAATGGGTAGTTGTAATCCTCGCAGAAATCCACGAGGGCGTACATTTCCTCGTTGGTCAGCGGGTGTTCGGCCACGACGGTGCCGTTTTTGTCCACGACACAGGCCCCGTTGCAGGTGATGGCGTAATCGAAGCGGATGCCGCCCAGCTGCTCTTTGTTGACGACGCAGTACCCGCGCCCGGTGCTGAGCACGAACCTGCCGCCCGCCGCCTGCATCTTTTTCACAGCCCGGACCACCGCCGGGTGGGGCTTCGGCTCCCCGAAGGGGACCAGCGTGTTATCGAAATCACTTGCCAGAAGTTGATATTGCATGGTGTTCTCCCTTGCTTTTATAATATGTTCCAGTATACCACAAAAAGCCGCCCTGAGCAATTTCAGGACGGCAGATCAAATAATAGATCCGGCTCAGCCCACCAGCGCGACCACGAGCTGGATGCCCACGCCCACGGCAGCGCCGGAGGCCCAGGTCAGGCCGGTGATGAAGAGGTTCTGCTTCCAGGAGGGGTTCGCCCGCCAGAGCACCGCCAGGCCCACGCCTGCGCCGGTGCACAGGCCCGCCACCAGGCTGGAAAAGCGGAGGGCGCCTTCAACATAGAGCTGGGTCAGCAGAACGCTGGCCGCACAGTTGGGGATGAGGCCCACCAGCGCCGAGAACACCGGCTGGAAGAAGCCCATCTGGCCCAGAACGTCCGCGAACACATCCTCGCCCACGCCCTCGACGATGAGGCCGAAGAGCAGGCTGAACCCGAAGATGAAGACGAAGATCTCCAGCGTATGGCGGAGCGCGGCCTGCCAGATGGGGCGTTCATGCCCCTCCTCGTCATCGTGGGTCTCATGGCAGTCGATCTCATCGGCGCTGCCGGTGTAGCCGCCCCGCAGGGACTTGGGCAGGATGCCGCGGAGCACGAAGTCCAGTACCAGACCCACTGCAATGGCGTACAGTACCTTGATGACCATCAGCAGCACGAGCTTATCCCAGTACGCCGGCATCGAGATCAGCAGCGGCACCGCCTCGTCGCTGGTGGCGATGAACACCGCGATGAGGGTGCCCAGCGAGATGACGCGGGAGGCATAAAAGTTCGATGCAATGGCCGAAAAGCCGCACTGCGGCACACAGCCCAGCAGCGACGCCGGGATGGCCCCCCAGCGGCCGCTACGTTCCAGCACGGCCTCGATCTTCTCGCCGTGGCGGTGCTCAACGTATTCAATGAACAGATAGGCCAAAAACAGAAAGGGCAGCATCTTGGCCGTATCGACCAGGCTCTCGCCCAAAACATCCAAAAACAGTTCCATACGGGGTTCTCCTTGCACCGGAACGGCGCTTCAGTTTTATAAATTGCAAATTGATTGCGTTTTCGTGCAAGGGAGATTATACATGGTTTCGGCGCAAATTGCAAGAGGAATTTGCAATTTATTTGCGTTTTTCTATTTTTCCTTTTTGCTGCGTAGGATATGTTCTCTTTTGCGTGCCAAAAGAGAACCAGAAAAGCCGCTTTGAGAAGCTCGGCGGTGGCGAAGCCATGAAAGCCCCTGCGGGGCTTTTAAGCCGACGTCCGGTTTGCGAAGCAAATGCCGCGTGTTCAGCGCGGCAAGGACGGGAGGCACGAATCAAGGGCTGCTCGCCCTTGATAATCCCAAAGAAGAAGGCCCTGCCAAAAAATCGGGCGGTGCGCCAGTCGGCGCAAACGCTTTTCCGATTTTTCGACAGAGCCGATTTCAATTTCTGCTTACCCCTTCAGAGGCACAAAGCCGACGAGGTCCTTGACGACCTCGCCGCCGATGATGAGGCCGGCGACCGACGGCACAAAGGCATTGGAGCCGGGGACGGAGCGGCGGATGGTACACTTGCGCTGGGTGCCCGGCGGGCAGATGCAGTGATTCTTGCAGCTGATGGAATCGTCCTCGATGGGCGTCATGGCAGGCTCCTTGGAGTAGACGACCTTCAGGTGCTTGATCTTCCGCTTGCGGCACTCGGTGCGCATGACCTTGGCCAGCGGGCAGACGGAAGTTTTGTAGATATCCGTCACCTCAAAGCGGGTGGGGTCCATCTTGTTGCCTGCGCCCATGGCACAGATGATGGGCGTGCCCGCCTCCTTTGCCTTGACCACCAGCGCGATCTTGCCGGTGACGGTGTCGATGGCATCCACCACATAGTCGTACTGGGTGAAATCGAACTGGTCCTGCGTCTCCGGGGTAAAGAAGGTCTTGTAGGTCGTGACCTTGATGTTGGGGTCGATCTCGTGGATGCGCTGTTCCGCCACATCCACCTTATATTGCCCCACCGTCTTGCGAGTGGCCACGATCTGGCGGTTCAGGTTGGTCAGGCAGACCTTATCGTCGTCGATGAGGTCCAGCGCACCCACGCCGCTGCGGGCCAGTGCCTCAACGGTATAGCCGCCCACGCCGCCAATGCCGAACACTGCCACGCGGGAATGGTGCAGCGTTTCCATGGCTTCCTTGCCCAGCAGCAGCTGGGTGCGGGAATACTGATCTTGCATAAATACTCTCCACTTCTTGTTCCGCTGCGCCTGTTGTTTCACTTGCCCGACGCAGTTGTTTTTCGTTTACTTCCGAACGTTCCCACGCCTGCAGCCTGAGCGGGTCACTTTTCCACCCGCACGATGGTACCGCCGCCCAGGACCACATCGCCCTGATACAGCACCACCGCCTGCCCCGGCGTAGGCGCGCGCTGCGGCTCGTCAAATTCCAGCCGGAACCGATCCTCGCCCGCCGGGTAGACGGTCGCGGCCTGCTCGACCTGATGATACCGGGTGCGGGCCGTAACCCGCAGCGGGGCCGTCAGCGCCGGGATGGCGATCCAGTTGACCTCCTCGGCGTAGACGATGCGGTCGAACAGGCTTTTCTCCGGGCCGACCGTGACCGTGTTGGCCTGCATATCCTTGGCGCAGACGTAGACCGGTGCGCCCATGGCAAGGCCCAGACCCTTCCGCTGGCCGATGGTATACCGCACGGCCCCCTTGTGGGTGCCCACTTTGCGGCCTGCCTCGTCGAGGAAATCGCCTGCCGGGTAGCGCTTGCCGGTGAAATCTTCCATGAACTTTTCGTAGTCGCCATCCGGCACAAAGCAGATGTCCTGGCTGTCGTGCTTGCGGGCGTTGATGAAATGCTGCTGCTCCGCGATCTCACGCACCTCGCTCTTGTGCAGTGCCCCCAGCGGCAGGCGGACATGAGCCAGCTGCTCCTGTGTCAGGTTGTAAAGCACATAGCTCTGATCTTTTCCTTCGTCCAGACCCTTCTTCAGCAGCCAGCGGCCGGTGGCCTCGTCCTGCTCCACGCGGGCATAGTGGCCTGTGACCACATACTCCATCCCATGCTCCCGCGCCCAGGAGAGAAGGTGGTCGAACTTCATATACCGGTTGCAGTCGATGCAGGGATTCGGGGTGCCGCCCGCCTCATAGACCCGGATGAATTTTTCGATGATCTTTTCCCGGAAGTCGGCGGTGAAATCCAGCACCTCATAGGGGATATCCATCGCATACGCCACCTCGGCGGCATCTTCGATGTCCTTTTCCGAGCAGCAGGTGTGAAAGCCGGACTGGCCCAGCGTCTCGTTGCGGGTGAGCCGCATCGTGATGCCGGTGCAGGCATAGCCCTTCTGCTGCATCAGCCAGGCTGCAACCGAGCTGTCTACGCCGCCGCTCATCGCAATGAGCGCACCGGGGCGTTTTGCATTCTGTGTTTCTGTCATTTTGTTCCTCATGTTATAACATACAAAAGCAGTAGTATTATACTACCGCACGTCCGTTCGCTTGTCAAGACGCAGCGACCTGCGCCGCTGCGGCCAGAAGTGCCGCTTTCTCATTGGGGAGCTGCCCGGTGAGCACCTGTTCCAGCAGAGTATCCAGCACCCGGCGCAGCCCTGGCCCCGGCCGGACACCTGCGTCCATCAGGTCCCGGCCATTCACGGCCAACTGGTTGATGCGGCAGCAGGCGTTCGTTTCCACCAGCCGCGCGGCTTCCTGCTGCAGCGCGGCGAACGCTTCAGCTTGTTCCGGATGCCGGGCACTGCACAGGGCCGTCAGATCCGTAATCGTGGCAAGGTCATAGCGGCTCAAAAACCGCCTGGCCGTCAGCGTCAGCGCAGCGCCGGGCATCTCGGCAGCTGCCTCCCGAACCAGCGTCGCCACCGTACCGGTCAGGGCGTTGGAGCACTTGAGCCGCCTGAGCGCCGCTCTTGCACCGGCTTCGCCCAGCGGGCACAGCAGTGCAGCCAGCCGGACCGGGACGTGTTCCATGCCCGGTTCCAGCGCGTCGAGGATGCGTCGGCTTTCCGGAAGCTCTGCCGCATCCAGTTCCGGGAAGATGACCGCCAGCACCTCCGCTTCCAGATAAGCTCCCGGTGCCGGAGCTGCCAGCAGACGGCTCAGTTCCTCCGCGATGCGCTCTTCGGACACGCAGTCCAGATGGCGGCAGAGCGCTCTGGCCGCCTGCCCGGTGGCCGGGTCGATGGCAAAGCGGAACCGGGCCGCGAACCGGTAGAGCCGCAGGATGCGCAGGGCGTCTTCCTCGAACCGGCGCTGCGGCTCCCCCACCGCCCGCACGATGCCGGCGGCAAGGTCGTTCTGCCCGCCGAATGGGTCGATGAGCCCTTCTTCGGCGTTATAGGCCATGGCGTTGATGGTGAAATCCCGCCGGGCCAGGTCTTCTTTTACGTCCGGCACAAAGGCGACATGGTCCGGGTGGCGGCCGTCGGAATACGCCCCCTCGGTGCGGAAGGTCGTGATCTCGTACAGCTCCCCGCCGTGTTTGACGGTCACGGTGCCGTGCTGCAATCCCGTCGGGATGCAGTGCGCTTCCCCGAACAACTCCAGCACCTGTTCGGGGGTCGCGCTGGTGCAGAGGTCCCAGTCGTGCGGGGTCTGGCCAAGCAGACTGTCCCGCACACAGCCGCCCACCGCATAAGCGGCATGGCCCGCCGCATGGAGGCGCGTCAGCAGGGCCGCTGCACCGGGGTCCAGCGGGAAGGAAATGGTCTCAGCTGTCATGAAGGTTCCTCGTCGTATCGCAAAATGATCTGTTGTCCGTCCACGCCGCATTCCACCGACGGGAAGGCCGCTTCCGCCGCCGGGCGGGCTGCTTCCGGGTCGGTGATGATGGGCGAATAGTGCATAAGCCAGAGCCGCCGTACCCCGGCCCGCGCCGCCAGTTCAGCGTCCTGCCGGAAGGTGCTGTGCCCATACTGTTTCGCCTGGGCCTGCTGCGCATCGTCCGGGTAGGTGGCATCGCAGAGGAGCAGGTCCGCATCCTGTGCGGCCTGTTCCAGCGCGGCGCAGGGGGCCGTATCGCCGGAAAACACGAACCGCAGCCCCCTGCGGGGTGCGCCCAGCACCTGTCCGGGTGCAATGGCCGTCCCATCTTCCAGAGTGACCGGCTCCCCGCGCTGCAACGATCTCCACTGCTGCACCGGCACCCCCAGCGCTCTGGCTCTGGCTGGGTCAAAGCGGCCTGCGCGGGGCAGGTCCAGCCGGTAGCCCCGGCTGGGGACCCGGTGCTTCGTCCGGAAGGGCAGCAGTTCGGCCCCCACCGGCCAGCCGGGAGCCAGCGTTTCCAGCCGGACGGGGTCGGTGCCCAGCGGCACAGCCCGGATGACATAAGGCTGGGGGCCGGTCAGGGTGCGGATGGCGCCCCAGACCGGCTCCATCCCCTCGGCCGGGCCAAAGATCGTCAGCGGCCGGGTGCGGCCCTGACAGCCCAGCGTTTGCAGCAGGCCGGGTAGACCGAAGATATGGTCGCCGTGGTAGTGGGTCAGGCAGATGGCGTCCAGCTTCATCAGGTTGACCCCGGCGCGGCGGGCAGCGGTCTGGGTGCCCTCGCCGCAGTCGAACAGCAGGCTGTGCCCGCCGCATTCAGCCACCGCCGCCGTCAGGGCGCGGTCGGGCAGTGGCATGGTGGCCGCTGTGCCCAGCAGAGTAATGGTCAGCATAAAAAGTCCTCCGTATCGTTCCCCTTTAGTGTACCACACTTCGCCCCGGTGCACAATCGGCGCAGCGGGTGCATAGGCTGGGGCAGATGATGTTCCGGAAAGGAGGATGCGCCATGCAGCGCAAGCAAGGTTCCCGCAGGTCTTCCCACGCTCCCCGTCTGATGCTGCTGTTGCTCTTCGCCCTGGTGCTGGCCGTGGCGGTCGGGCTGTTCAGCTGCGCGTTCCAGCCCATGATGGCCGCCCGCGGGACGATGCTGTTCCTGCCTGGGGTGTAAAAAATTTTTCGTGAAATTTCAGATCTTCTCTTGACTCCGGCAACGAGATCTGACCGCATGAAAATAAGCCGCACCTGCGAAGGCGCGGCTTATTTTTATGCTCAGGAAAGCCGATTCAGCCGGACGGCCACATACGGGTCCGGGAGCTTGAGCTCGTCGGCCAGGTCCTCTTCGGTGTCGTATTTGTCCCCGGCCAGGCCGACGACCACACTGCACACCGCGTATCGGCCGCTGGGCGAAAGGGCGGTGATCTTTGCCTCGCCGTCGGCCACAGCCGTCACGACGCCGTTGGCGTCCACCGTGGCAACGCCCGGATTGCTGGTGACCCAGGTGATGGGCACACTGCCGCCGCTCTCCACGGCCACCGTGGCGCACAGGGCCTCCTGACTGCCCACCGTCTTGAGCAGCAGGTCTGCCTTGTTCAGTGTGACCTTTCCGACCTCGGATGTGACCGTGACGGCGCACCGCAGCGCCTGCCCGTTGGAAGCAAACGCCGTGATGGTGGCGCTGCCCGGCTTCTGGGCTGTCACGACGCCTTTGTCATCGACCGAGGCGATGTTGGGGTCGCTGCTGCGCCACTGGTACACATAAATAAAGGAATGGTCGCTGTTGGTCAGTGTGAGCTGCTTTGCGGGGTGCAGGGCATCATACTGCTGCACCAGTTCCAGACTGGTCTCGCTGAGGGTGGGTTTCTGCGCCTCGGCCTCCTCCCCCTTGCGGGTGACGGTAACTTCGCAGGCGGCGCGGTCGCCGTGGTCCGAGATGGCGGTGATGGTGGCCTTGCCCACACTGCGGGCCGTCACCTTGCCGTCACCGTCCACGGTGGCCACACTGGGGTTGCTGCTCATCCAGACGATGAAGTAATAATCGCTCTGCCCGCCGGTGTAAAGGTAGGCTTTGGGGCGCGGGTCGTCCGCCGTGATCTCCAGCTCCATCTCGGTCACTTCCAGCGCGAGCTTTGCGGAACGGTTCTCCGCACGGGGCGCTGCCTGCGCCGCCAGCGGCGAGAGGGTCAGCGTTGCCCCCAGCAGCAGGGCACAGAGCGCCCGTCCCATCGGGTGAAAAGAATGTCTCATAGGGTCGAACGTCCCTCCTTTTTCGCTTCAAAGAATTGGAGTGCCGCACACAGGTACTTTTTCCGCGTCATGATCGTTCTCACTTTCGTTTCATTGTACACAGGATGCAAATTCTTTTCAAGCCGTTCGCCCTAAGAGTTCACAATTCGAGCCGCTTTTTGTGGAAACGCATAGTTTTTTGCAGCAAAAACTGTGCAAAAAATCCCATCCGGACCGTGTCTTTAAGCCGGTTCCTCCGTGTAATATTGGGCCTGTGCGTTCCACAACTCATAGTATTTTCCGGCGGGGTCGGCCAACAGGTGCTCGTGGGTGCCCTGCTGGATGACCTCACCGTGGTCGAAGACGGCGATCTCATCGCAGAACTTGCAGGAGGACAGCCGGTGGCTGATGTAGATGGCCGTTTTGTCCCCCGCGATCTCGTTGAACTTGGCGTAGATCTCCGCCTCGGCCACGGGGTCGAGCGCGGCGGTGGGTTCATCCAGGATGATGAAGGGCGCATCCTTGTACAAAGCCCGCGCGATGGCGATCTTCTGCGCCTCACCGCCGGAGACGGTCACGCCGTTCTCGTCCAGCTCCTGATACAGCGCCGTGTCCAGCCCCTGCGGCATCGCCGCCAGCCGTTCCCCGAAGCCCGCCTTTTGCAGGCAGTCGGTCACGCGGGCGGCATCGTATCCGGTGCAGGCCGCGACATTCTGGCCCAGCGGGAGAGCCAGCAGCCGGAAATCCTGAAAGACGACCGAGAAGATGTCCATGTACTCGTCGTAGCGGTACTTCCGGATGTCGATTCCATTCAGCAGGATGACCCCCTCGGTGGGGTCGTACAGGCGGCAGAGCAGCTTGATGAAGGTCGTTTTGCCGCTGCCGTTCATCCCCACCACGGCCAGCCGCCCGCCGACCTTGAACTTCATGTTCAGGTGGCGCAGGGCGTACTGCGCACTGCCGGGGTAGCGGAAGGAGACATCCCGGAACTCCACTGTATACTGGCGGTCGCTCCGTTTTTCGGTGGTCAGGCTGCCCTGATACATGTTGTTGGGCAGGTCGAGGTAATCGAAGATGTTTTTCATATAGACGCCGTTGATCTCCATCTCGGCCAGCATGTTCACAAGGGTGACAACGCCCTGGAACAGGTTGGCGGCCGCACCAAGGTACTGCGTCACGGCATCCAGACCGAACGCCCCGCCGCAGGCCTTGAGGCAGACGAAGAGATAGACCAGCCCCATCAGCAGCGCCGGCACCGCCGAGGAGGCCGACCGGAAGATCCCCATCGCGCCCCGGCGCAGCCTCGCGAAGTCATCCCACAGACCCACCATATAGCCGCTGACGACATTCTGGTACTGGTCGTACATCCGCAGGTCGGGGGCGTTCTTCGGCTCTTCCGGCAGGGTGAGCTGGACGTGGAACATCCGGTTGCCCAGCTTTCCGGACTCCTGTAGCAGCGGCATATATTTGGCCGCCTGCCCCGCGAACACGGGCGACAGGCAGGCGGTGCAGACCATCACGGCCCAGAACGCCGCCAGAAACAGCGGGTGCCCCAGAAAGGCCAGCCGCCCATCCGGCACCGCCGCGGTGAACAGCCCCCAGCAAAGCACCACGCCGCCCAAGATCTGGAACAGTGCCGTGGCGATCTTTTCCACCAGCAAAATGCAGATCGTGCCGCCCGCACCCGATAGCCTGGCGTCCTGCTGGATCTGGCTGTACATGTCATAGACCCGCTGGCTGTCCTCATCCACGTAGTCGAGGGACATCTGTTTGTCCATATACGTTCGGGTCTGCCGCTGCCAGAGGTCGTCCGTTTCCGCTTCCTTCCAGTGGAGCGCCGCTGCGCGCAGAAGGGTCAGCACGGCGGTCGTGCCCAGGGTCCAGAGCACCCAGACCATCAGCCGGTGCGGGTCCCGCCCGCCGGACAGTTCGCCCACCAGCTGGGCCGACAGCCAGACCGTGGCATAAGGGCTCAGCGCCGTGAGGGCGGCACTGGCAAAGGTAGCATAGAAAAACTTCGGCGACAGCTTCCAGAAGATGTTCCACTCCCGCCAGGCGTACCGGCACCCCTGCCGGATGGTGATCGTTTTGTTCGATGCGCTCATGCTTCGTTCTCCTCCCGGTAATACTGGCTCTGCACCTCAAACAGGTCGGCGTAGCCGCCGCCCCGTTTCAGCAGCTCTTCGTGGGTGCCCTCCTCGGCCACCCGGCCGTCCTTCAGATAGAGGATGCGGTCGCAGAAGCGGGTGGAGGCCAGCCGGTGCGAAATGAACAGGCTGGTCTTGCCTGCTGTCATCTCGTTGTATTTCTGGTAGATGTCGTTCTCGGCGATGGGGTCGAGCGCGGCGGTCGGTTCATCCAGCACCAGCACAGGCGCGTCCTTGTACAGCGCGCGGGCCAGCATCAGCCGCTGGGTCTGCCCGCCGGACAGCTCGATGCCGTCTTCGTAGACCTCCCGGCCGATCTGCGTTTCCAGCTGTTTGGGCAGGCTCTGCACCTTTTCGGTCAGGCCTGCTTCGTCCAGGCAGTGCCAGACGCGGGCCTCGTCGATGCCGGTGCGGCACTGGGCCACGTTCTCGGCCACGGTGGCCGACAGGACCGAGAAATCCTGGAACACCGCCGCGAACAGCTTGTAATAATCCCGGCGGTTATACGGGCGGATGTCCTGCCCATTGAGCAGGACACGGCCCTCGGTGGGGTCGAGGAAGCCGCAGAGCAGCTTGACCAGCGTGGTCTTACCCGCACCGTTCAGACCCACGATGGCGAGGTTCTCGCCGGGGCGGACGGTCAGGTCGAGCTTGTGGATGGTGTCCTTCTCCGCGCCGGGGTACCGGTAGCTGACCCCTTCGAGCCGCAGCTCATAGGGGGTATCCAGCCGCTTTTCCAGCGGGAGGCCGTCCTCAAAGCGGAACGGTTCCGGATATTCGAGAAATTCCCGCACGGTAGAGATGTCGAGACACTGCTTGTGCAGTTTTGCAAACTTTTCCAGAATGCCGCTGACCCACTGGGCAAAACCGGTGGCCGCGCCGAAATAGAGCAGGAATTGCGAGACCGGCAGGCCCTGTTCCAGTGTCAGCCAGATCAGGTAGGCATAGGCCGCGCCGTTGCGCACCAGCAGCAGGGCCAGGTCGATGACATTGGCCCAGAGGTAGGCCGTCTCCCGCCGGAGAAGGAAGCCGTGGTAGAGCCGCATCGTGCTCTCCCAGAGTTCTTCCACCCACTCCCGCAAGCCGAAGATGCGGATATCCTTGCCGTACTGCCGGTCGGTGGCGACCTTCTGCACGTAGGCCAGCCGCTTCACATACCCGGCTTCCTCCTCGCGGTGGCGGTAGCCCCACTCGTTGATCCGCCGGGACGCCAGATAACTGACGACCGATGTGGCGCAGACCAGCAGGCAGAGCCAGGCGTTCAGGCCGGACAACAGCAGCAGGTAGGCCCCGAAGCCGAAGAGGTTGGTCAGGATCTCGCCCCAGCTCACCCAGAATGCTTCGACGGACTCATTGTTGGTGCATCCGGCCCGGTCGGCCTTGGCGCTCAGATCCAGGAAGCGCTTGTCCAGCAGGTTCGGGTAGGAGGTGCCGGCCCGCTTGCGGGCCGAGAGGTCCAGGATATCGACCCGGACGTTCATTTTTCCAAAGAGATTCCGTTCGCTCAGATAACTTTGCAGGAAGGTCAGTGCGACCAGCAGCACGGAAAAGCCGCCAATGACCGCCAGCAGACGGCCCAGCGCCATCCCCTGTTCCAGCACCCGGAGCACCGCCGGGGCAAACAGCAGCTCCGCGATGGTCCTGCCCGCCGTGACCAGCGCCAGCGAGAGGCCGACCGTGAACACCGTCCAATGTCTGCCCCGCCATGCCACGCCCAGCATATAGGCCGTGATCTGCCAGAGGTCGTATTTGGGTTTTTGCTTCGTTTTGTTCGTTCCCGTTTCCATGTGGGATTCCCCTTTCGTTCGTCTGGGCCTATCCTACCACAAAAAATCGTCCCCGGCACAGATCGGGGACGAACGGTTCATTTTGGGGGATGAATTGCAATGGTTTCCTTGGTACAACCTCTCCGTTGTACAACCTCTCCGTCCATGCTTCGCATTGCCACCTCTCCTTGTAGGAGAGGCCTTGGCAGTCCTCGCAAAGTCTCCGGTTTCGCCAGAGGCTCTCCTACCAGGAGAGCTGTCGAGCGCAAGCGAGACTGAGAGGTTGTACAACGGAACACCTTCCAATTTCATACTTGCGGGATCAAAATTTCCGTCGTGAAGGCTCCATCCTCGCTGTTGCGGCTGAGGTAGCCGTCCAGTTTTTCGACGATGGCGTCAATACGCACCAGACCGAAGCCGTGGCCCTCGCCCTTGGTGGTGGCGAACCGCCCGGCAAGTTTTGTCTGCTTCTGGCTGGCCGTGAAGTTGGTGAACGAGATGTAGAGCTGGGTGCCTTTCATATCCATGTACACCCGGATGAGGCGTTCGGCTTCGGGCAGGGCGGCGCTGGCATCCATGGCGTTGTCGAACAGATTGCCGAGGATGCAGCAGAGGTCCAGCTCGCTCATCTTCAGCCGGACCGGGATGTGGGCATCGATCTGCACCGGAATGTTCCGGCTCTTCGCGAGGGAGATCTTGCTGTTGAGGATGGCATCCGCCATGGCGTTGCCCGTCTTGACCGCAAGGTCCACGGTGTTCAGGTCGGTATCCAGCTGGTCAAGGTAGGCCCGGATGCCTTCCAGATCCCCCTGTGCCGCCAGGACCTTCATGGTCTGGATGTGGCCGCGGTAATCGTGCCGCCAGCCCCGCATCTGGCGGTACATGTTGTCCACCTCTTTGTAATGCGTCTCGATAAGCTCACGCTGGTAGGCTTCGATGCGGTGATCCAAAAGCCTTGAAAAAAGTTTCAGCATCTGTTTTCCCTTCCTCTGCCTCATGTCCTCTCGATGATGGCCCGGTTCAGCGGCTCATAGCTGCCGCGCGGCAGGGGCAGCACTGTGCCGTCCGCCAGAACGACCTCCTTTTTGGTCACGCGGCGGATCTGCTTCAGGTTCAGGATCATCCCCCGCCCCACCCGGAAGAACTGCTCATCAAGCTCTGCCTCGAACTCAGCCAGCGTCCGCTTGAGGGTATAGTCCTGTCTGGCGTGGACGGTCACATAGTTCTGGTGCACATCCAGATACCGCACCTCATACAGCGGCAGACGGATCATCTCGCCGGAACGTTCAAGGTTCAGGCAGCGCTCGTTCCGGCGGTGCTTCTCCCACGCGCGGTCAAGCACGGCACAGAGCTTTTCGGAGCGGACCGGCTTCATCAGGTAATGGAGCGCGGCCACATCGTAGCCCTCGGCGATGTAATCCGAGTAGCCGGTGATGAAGACGATCTGCACGGCTTCGTTCTCCTGCCGGACCGTTTTGGCCAACGTGACACCGTCTGCGCCGGGCATTTCCACATCCAATAGTAATAAATCAAAGTTTTTATCCTCTGCGTAGCAGAACAGGAACTGTTCCGCCGAGGAAAAGGCCCGGCATTCCAGCGCGACGCCCCGCTGCTCTGCCCAGTGCACCACGATGCCGCGCACATAGTCCGCATCCGCTGCGCTGTCGTCGCACACCGCTGCCCGATACGCCATCCTGTTCTCTCCCCTCTGTTATCTTTTTTCCGATTATGACACATTTCCGGTGTGATTGCAACAAAAAAAGAGGCTGCAACACTCCCCCAGTCACGGCGCTGCCGTGCCAGCCCCCTCAGAGAGGGGGCCTTGGCGTGGCGGTAGGCCGGAAAAGCCTCCCTCTTTGAGGGAGGTGTCATCGCGCAAGCGATGACGGAAGGAGTATCGCAGCCTCTTCGGCTGGTTCTTAGTAGTTGTGCTTCTTCAGCTCAAAATAGCTCTGGGGATGTGCGCAGACGGGGCACTTGAGGGGTGCGGACTTGCCGATGTAGGTGTAGCCGCAGTTCCGGCACTGCCAAACCTGCTGCTCCTCGCGGGCGAAGACCTGATTGTTCTTCAGGTTCTCGGCCAGCTCGCGGTAGCGCTCCTCGTGCTCCTTTTCGATCTGAGCCACCATGGTGAAGAGCGCAGCCAACTGGGGGAAACCCTCTTCCTTGGCCTCTTTCGCCATGCGGGGGTACATCTCGGTCCACTCGTCGTGTTCGCCGCCCGCTGCCATTTCCAGGCAGGTCATGGTGTCGGGGATGGAGCCGCCGTGCAGGGCTTTGAACCACATCTTGGCGTGTTCCTTTTCGTTGGCGGCCGTCTCCTCAAAGATCGCGGCCAACTGCTCGTAGCCTTCCTTCTTGGCTACGCTGGCGAAGAAGGTGTACTTGTTGCGGGCCTGGCTCTCGCCTGCAAATGCTTCCCACAGGTTTTTCTCGGTCTTGGTGCCCTTGAGTTCCATAATCCATGCTCTCCCTTATCGTTTGTGTGTATGTGCTCGCCTCCGGCTGCAACCGGGGCGTTCCTTCTGAGAGTATTATAGCAGAATTCGAGCTCAAAATCAAGAATAGTTCCTATTTATTTTGAGAATCATTTTCAATTAGTGCTGCTTCAGCGCGCAGACAGCCAGGCTGAGGGCGCTCCACGCAGCCTGATACATCAGCACGGCGGCAACGGACAGGGTGCCGATGCTGCCCGCATAGGTCAGCAGCACACCGATGGCCACCGAGAACCAGACCGACACCAGCTGCACCGTGGTGGCAGCCGTCTCGGCGTTCTGGGCCTGCTCGGCAGCGCGGAGACCGCCGATGAGGCTGACGAAGCCCTCATCGTGCAGCATACAGCAGCGGGCGGCGTTCTCCGGCTGCGCCGGGGCAGCGTTCAGGGCGTCGCACTGGTCCTGTTCCAGCAGGGTGATCATGCCCTCCGGCAGATGGTAGGCGTCGGTGATGTGCCTGGCGGTCAGGCTGGGGTCTTTGCAGGTGACCAGAAGGCGGATGTTCTCCTTCTGCAGCACTTCCAGCCCGCGGGCCGCATTCCGCCCGCCTGTGGAGCGCAGCACGAACATGGCGTGGAGATTGCCCGAAACCGCCAGATACAAGATCTGCAAGGTCCCATGCTGGGAGTGCTCTTCCTCGTACTCCGTTTCGGGCACGGGAACGCCCTCCTTTTCCATATAGGTGCGGTTGCCGATCAGGACACGGTTGTTATCGCACCAGGCCGCAAAGCCGAGACCGTAGTGGGTCTCCAGATCCTTGACGGGGTAGAGGATGTCGGTGCGGTCCTCAATGATCTGGCGGAACAGGCCGCGCAGAGTCTCGCAGCTCTGGTTCAGGATGCTGGCCGCATAGAGGATGGCGCGGTCGATGCGGCCCCCCTTGAAGATGCGGATGTCCTCCAGATTCACGCTGTCCGCAGTGAAAAGCTCGTCGGCGTCCACCTGCACGGTATCCACACCGCCCAGTTCTTCGATCGCGGCCCAGCCGGGAATGACCGCACCGGCAGCGGCAGCGCTCTTTTGCAGCCGCAGGGTGGCCAGACCGGCCACCAGCGTGGAGGAGAGCGGAGCGCCCATGCAGAGCATGGCGGTCATGGCCGCAGCCATGCCGTTGAGCCCGCCGCCGAACAGCAGGAACACCAGACCGCTGAGCACCGCAGCCCCCAGCAGGATGTACGACGTCTTGCGGGCGCGGCGCTCACTGGTGCGCTCGCCAAAGCTCTGTTCCAGCAGGGCGTCGTCCCACTGGACCGGGCGGCTGAGCAGGACCCAGGGGTCCTTTTCGTCCAGACTGCGGGCAAGCATCCGGATCAGGTCTTTGTCCTTGACCCGGAACGCCCCCTGCAGCCCGGCCGGGTCTTTGGTGGCCAGGTCGTAGCCGTTTTTCACAGCGGCCAGCTGCACCCGGCTGCCCAGCAGGGCCATGAACAGCCCCAGCGCCGCGATGCCGGACAGCAGCGTCCAGCTGGACGTCTGGTAGCTCCTGGCGTTGAGCAGGGCGATGGCGGCTTCCAGCGCCGCACCGCAGGCGGCCAGTGCAGGCATGGTGTCTGCACTGGGGCGGCGGTCTTTTTTCAGGCCGCTCAGGCCGTCCCGCAGGACGGGGTAGGCCACGGCCAGCGCCGCAGCCAGCACCAGCAGGTTGGCGGCGTAGAATGCCGCCGGAGCAACGACCGGGTCCAGCGAGGCAATGGGTGCCAGCAGGCCCGCCGCCGTCAGCCCGAAGTGGAGCAGCACCACAGCCAGGATGCCGCTGAGCACACAGCGCAGCGTGAGTTCTGCGCTCATCTTATGCAGTTTCTCGCCCACGGTTTCGGGGATGGACTCTTCGGCAGCTTCCTCTGCTGGGGCCGCAGGCGTCTCGGCTGCGGATGCTTCGCCGGGCGCGGCTTTTGCAGCCGCTTCCGCAGGCTGGGCAGCTTCGGCGGGTGCAGCATCCAGTGCGGAGACCGGCGCTTCCGGTTCCTCCTCAAGGCCTACCAACGGGATGCTCATGCTGTCGTCCATGCTGGGCGGCGTCTCCCGCGTGGGGGCCGCAGGCGCGGCTTCGTCGTCGCCTTCCCCAAAGAAGCGGAAGGGCTGGGTCGGCTCCGGTCGGGCCTCTTCCGGCTCCGGCCTGCGGGTCCGATCCTCGGCGAAGACCATCTTCGGCATGGCCGCGCAGGCCTTTTCCTCGGCCTCTAATGCGGCGGTCTCGACGCCCAACACCTCTTGCGGGGCAGGCGTGTCCGCTTCGGGCCGGGCCGGTTTCGGGGCCGGGAAGAGCAGGGCCTTGAGTTCCTGCATCTCGGCATGTTCCTTCTGCTCCTGCGGGGTCAGCGGGCCGCGCACATAGTTCTTCTCATATTTCGGCTGTTGCGGCTGCGGAGCGGGCTGCTTTTCGGCAGCCGACTTCCGCTCGGCCGGTGCGGCTGGGGCAGGCTGCACCGGCAGTTCCGGCTCCTCTGCCACAAAGAAATCTGCGGCCAGCTCCAGATCGGCCTTCGGCTCCGCGGCCTCGTCCTCCCCGCCCAGCCGGATCTCACCCGTCGGCGGAAGTTCCTGCGGCATGGCAGGCTTTTCGGAGGCAGGCTCTGCCTCCTCCTTGGCGCGGCCCAGGATGCGGCCCAGGATGCTGCTTTGGGTCTTCTGCTTTGCAGGCTCCTGCTTTTCGTCGTCCCGGTGCTTCATCTCATCGGGCACCTGCGCCACACTGGTGCTGAAAAAAGTGCGGAATTTTTCTTCCTTGGCTGCGAGGTCCTCCGGGTTCGTTTTTTCAAAGCCGTTTTTACGGGCATCATTCTTCGCCATTCGTTGTACCTCCCTGCTCAATCTCTGCGGAGCAGTCCGCGTTTATTCGCCTGCCCGCTGGCTCTGGATCTCATACAAAATGATGCCAGCCGCCACCGAGACGTTGAAGCTGTCCACGCCGGTGCCCTGTGCGGCCATATCCAGCCGCACCACGCCGTCGCAGAGCTTTTTCACCAGCTGCGAGACGCCGCTGCCCTCGCTGCCCAGCACCAGCGCGATGGGGCCGGTGAGGTTATTCTTGCGCAGGGGCACACCGTCCATATCGGCACAGTAGACGAAAACGCCCTGGTCCTTCAGGCGGCGGATGGTCTCGCCGATGTTGGCCACACGGGCCACGGGCAGGCGCTCCGCAGCACCGGCGCTGGATTTGATGACGGTGGGGGTCACGGAAGCGCCGCCCCGCTTGGGGATGACGATGCCGTGGGCACCGCAGAGCAGTGCGCTGCGCATCACCGCACCCAGATTGTGGGGGTCTTCGATGCCGTCGCTCAGCACGAGGAAGGGCGGCTCCCCCTTCGCCTTGGCCGCCGCCAGCAGGTCTTCCACCGTGGCATACTCGATCTCGCTGGCAAACGCAGCCACACCCTGGTGGCTCTCGGTGCCGGTCATCAAGCGGAGCTTGTTGGGGTGGACCCGCTTGACGGTGGCCCCGGCCTCCTTGGCCATGGCGGTGAAGTACGCCGCCACAGCGGGGGCCATGCCCTCGGCCAGCAGCACCGTATCCACGCCGGAGCCGCTCTTGAGCAGCTCGGTCACGGGGTTCTTGCCGTAGACCAGGCTCTCATTCTTCGGCGTGTCCTCCGCAGCGCGGCGGGGGCGGCGCGGCATTTTCTGTTCGTCCATTGTGTTCTCCTTCCATTTATCGAAAAGGGACAGGCCCTTTTTGTTTCACTGTTTACGAAATTCGACAGAGTGTCATAGTAAAGTATAACATAACCGCCCCGCCTTTGCCATAGGATTCCCCTTTTTTCCCGCCTGAATTTTGTTCCGGCCGGCAGAGGGCAGCCCCCTTGTCATTTTATCGGTATATTTTTTTCGGCAAAAGTTTTCCACATTCGAGTCCATATACACTTTGTAAAACAGGCTTTTCTTTTCCACATGTTGAAAACTCCGTTGAAAGTGTTCAAAAATCAAGCATCTGCGCCCACTTTCCGGGTGGAATTCCACACTTTCCACCTGGTTTTCAACCGTGAGGAAATTTTCCGTACAGAAGCCGCCGTACTTTTTGTAAAATTCAAGTCGGAAATATGACTATTTTTTGAACGTCTCGTTCCCGCATTTTGCCACAATCTCCAACATCATTTTGACGAACGGGAAACCATGTTGAAAATTTGGATTGATTTTATAGTTTGTTTGGGGTATACTAGCCTTACAGGTTCGTTAAGGGATACGCAAAGTCGCATTCTCAAACGACTTTTCACCCCAATAATATGAATTTGCGGAGGTAATGAATAATGTTGGTAAATGCAACCGAAATGCTCATCAAGGCACGCGACGGCCACTACGGTGTGCCCCAGTTCAACATCAACAACCTGGAATGGACCAAGGCTGTGCTGACCGCCTGCGAGGAGATGAAGAGCCCTGTCATCCTGGGCGTCTCCGAGGGTGCCGGCAAGTACATGACCGGTTTCAAGACCGTTGCTGCGATGGTCAGCGCAATGGTCGATTCCATGGGGATCACCGTTCCCGTTGCTCTGCATCTGGACCACGGCACCTACGAAGGCTGCAAGGCCTGCGTGGAAGCCGGTTTCTCTTCCATCATGTTCGACGGCAGCCACTACTCCATCGAGGAGAACGTGGAGAAGACCAAGGAGCTGGTCGCTCTGGCACATTCCAAGGGCCTGAGCATCGAAGCTGAGGTCGGTTCCATCGGCGGCGTCGAGGACGGCGTCGTGGGCGCTGGCGAGATCGCAGACCCTGCGGAGTGCGCAAAGATCACCGATCTGGGTATTGATTTCCTGGCAGCTGGCATCGGCAACATCCACGGTGTCTACCCGGCCAACTGGAAGGGTCTGGACTTCGAGGCTCTGGACCGCATCCACAAGGCCACTAACAACATCCCCCTGGTCCTGCACGGCGGCACCGGCATCCCCGACGAGATGATCGCAAAGGCCATCAGCCTGGGCGTCTCCAAGATCAACATCAACACCGAGTGCCAGCTGGTCTTCGCTGAGGCCACCCGCAAGTACATCGAGGCTGGCAAGGATCAGCAGGGCAAGGGCTTCGACCCCCGCAAGCTGCTGGCTCCCGGCTCTCAGGCCATCATCGACAAGTGCAAGGAGAAGATCGAGCTGTTCGGCTGCGCCGGCAAGGGCTAAATCCTCTCGCTCCACCAAAGAACAACACAGCGGCCCCGCAACGTTGGAATCTCCAACGCGGCGGGGCCGCTTTTACACCCGTTCTTCCAACCGGGCATCTTTTCCATAACGGTCAAACCGGAGCCACAGAAAGAACGCACCGATCAGCAGATTCGCGATGGTATAGGGCCAGACCGGAATGCGGACAAAAACGATCGACCCAAGCGCCAGACGCAGGAGTTTTCCGATTTCATAAAGCACCAGAATATAGAGTACCGTAAATGCCACCGCCTTCACCTGATGCTTTCTCGGCGGAAATCCGACCTTCTCCATTGCGCTCCGATAGAGGTAATAAAATCCAAGCACACAAAGACACAGCTGCAACAGAGAAGCCAGCGTAACGTCGATTTTGAAATCCGGCACGACCGCCAGAATTGAGGGTGTCATCACCAGTGAGGCGACACCGTATCCCCAAAAGCAAAGCACAGAGATCTCAAAGATCAGAAAATCGGGCCAGCGCAGTGGCTTCATGCTCGGCTTCACCTCATTCACAAAGGTTTCGGCGTCCGTAATAAACTGGAACAGCTCGCAGCCCTCTTCATTGGCTCGCATCGCGATGTCGATCAGATCGCTCTGGACGACTTCTACGCCACAGATGTCGAATGTGACACTGCGCAGATAGGCGATCACTTCTTTGAGCTGTTCCTGGCTTTTTTCAGTCAGCATTTTTGTACGCATCCGGTTTGTCTTTCGCAATGCAAAATACTTATTCATCTGGCTCCTCCTTAAAAATTTTTTCCACCAGCTGACAGAGCTGTCTCCAATCCTGCCGAAACTCAAACAGCGCCAGCCGCCCTTCCTCTGTTACAACGTAATATTTCCGACTTGGCCCCTTGGGGGAAGGTCTGCGTTCTACCGTGACCTTTCCCTGTTGTTCCAACCGCAGCAGCAGCGGATACAGTGTGCTTTCGCTCAGGTCTGAAAAACCGACCTGTTTCAGATTCATCACGATCTCATAGCCATAGGTCGGCTCTCTGCTGATGAGTTTCAGAACACAGAACTCCAAAATACCCTTGAGAAGCTGTGTGTTATTTTCCACCGGGGACTCCTCCTTTCCGCTATCTTGTATTACGTAGTAGCTTGTCTACATTGTATTACATAGTAGTGTTTCTGTCAAGCCCTGCTGTGTTCGCATTTCTGCTAAAGATCATACCGCATTTTTGTGCAACAAAAAACGCCCTAAGATTTCTCTTAGAGCGTTTCGTTCAAGTCGGCGACTACCTATTTTCACAAGCCGTTTCCAGCTAACTATCTTG